>CAZZXW010000208.1:0-6139 GCA_964658095.1 uncultured Parafilimonas sp.
TCACCTAAAAATTCAAGCATGTTCCTGAAACTTTGTTCATCACCATCCCACAAAAAACGAATGGTTCTTCCACGGCTTGTAGTATTATCAATTACTTCAGCAACAAGCTCATCATTATCTCCAAAATATAATTTATTGCCAACACGTATTTTTCTTGCAGGATCAACAATAACATCCCACAAACGGTTTGGCTTGTTTAACTCGCGTAATAAAAAAACTTCTATACGGGCACCGGTTTTTTCTTTGCGGCCATACATGCGTGCAGGAAAAACTTTGGTGTTATTTACAACAAAAACATCTTTGTCACCAAAATACTCAAGTATATCTTTAAAGTTTTTGTTTTCTATTTGTCCGGTTTTGCGGTGAATAACCATTAAGCGGCTGTCTTCACGGCGTTTAGTAGGATTTTGAGCGATAAGATTTAAAGGAAGATCAAAACGGAATTGAGAAAGTTTCATGTGTCAAATTCAGATTTAAATGCCACATTCAACCAGCCTTCCGCCTTACGGGGCGGTTGCATGTAACGTAAGAAAAAATTAAAGGCTGCAAAAGTAGCTTAAAAAAATTTACAACTAAGATTTTATTTGATTTATTAAACTATAAAATTAGTTATCTATGCAATTCACTGGTTTATAAATGATCAAAATAGAATATCCTGCATATAATTTTCGTGTAAAAAAGGAGCGAAGCAGTGAATTTATTTTTGATGAAGTGCGGCGGCGATGGGTTACACTTACACCTGAAGAATGGATACGCCAGAACTTTCTACAATACCTGGTGCAGGTGAAACATTATCCAAAATCACTTTGCGCAATAGAAAAAGTTATTAAGCTGGGTGAGCTTAGAAAAAGGTGTGACATTGTTGTTTATAGAAATGATTTGCCGTGGATGATTATTGAATGCAAAGAAATGAATGCTGATTTAAAGTTGCCTGTAATGGAGCAGATTCTTCGATATAATATTGCAGTGCCGGTTAAATATCTTGTAATTACAAATGGTGTTACCAGCCTTGCTTACCATCTTGCGCAAAACGGCTTAACAGAAGTAAATGAGCTGCCTTTTTTTAATGAATAGCAACACATCAATTAACAATCAGTTTTATCAATCTTATTTACATTTACGTTTATCATAAAACATATAAAACCGTATGAAAAAATTTCTTATTGCATGTTGTTTAGCGTTTTTGGTTCTTCATACAAATGCTCAAAACCCAATCTATTATTTATTGATCGGCACTTATACAGATGGCGGCACGAATGATGGTATTCATGTGTATCGTTTTAATCCAAATAAAGGCGAGGCAACGTTTGTAAGTAAAACAAGCGGCGTTGCAAACCCTTCATGGTTATGCGTTTCAAAAGATGGAAAATTTGTGTACAGTGTTAACGAGAACAGCGGCACTACACCTGGTGAAGCAAGTGCATTTGCTTTTGATAAAAAGAAAGGTGCACTTACCTTTTTAAACAAGCAGCCAACAGATGGTTTTGCGCCTTGTTACATTAGTGTTGATGGCACCGGCAAAAATGTAATTACCGCTAATTATAATGGTGGCAATATTTCTGTTTTTAAAACAAATGCTGATGGCAGCTTGCAACCACATGTACAGGTATTGGCTCATGATGGTTATGGTGTAAATGTGCAGCGCCAGGAAATGCCGCATCCGCATGAAGTAGTTTTTTCGCCTGATGAAAAATATGTGTTTGCGCCAGATTTGGGTAATGATCGTTTATATCAATACAATTTTAATGGCAGTGATGCGGCAAATGTTTTAACAACTGGCGATTCTGCTTATTATACAGTTGATGACGGATTTGGCCCTCGGCATATTGTTTTTAATCCCAATGGAAAAACTGCTTATTTAATTAATGAGTTATCAGGACAAATAATAGTATACAGTTATAATAACGGAAAATTAAATCCTGTTCAAACTATTGCATCTACAACAACGGGTGATAAAAACGAAAGAGGCAGTGCAGAGATTGCCATCACTCCAAACGGAAAATTTTTATACACATCTAACCGCGGTGTTGCCAATGATATTTCTTTATATAAAGTACAAACAGATGGAACGCTGGTTGAAAATGGCCATCAAGCTGTTAATGCAAATCCGCGGAGTTTTATGATTGACCCGACAGGAAGATTCTTGTTAGTTGCCAGTCAGAATGGAAATACAATTCAAATATTTGTTATCAATAAAAACTTTGGATTACTGCAGGATACAGGTACAAAGATTACTGATGTTACCAAACCGGTTTGCTTACAAATGGTGCCTGTTGATTAATAAGTTTTCGATAAGTTATAACTGCTTTCAATATAAAAGCGCATTGTAATTTTGCTTAAATGAATAACGAAGTTTCTATTGAAAGTATATTAAGTGCTCAACAAGATATCAACCTTAAAAAAATTGGTGAAAAGGTTTTACAAAACCAACGTTTAAGTTTTGATGAAGGCTTAATGCTTTTTGAAAAAGCATCCCTTGTTTATGTTGGTGCACTCGCAAATTTTGTGCGTGAAAGAATGCATGGCAATAAAACTTATTTCAACCGTAATTTTCATATTGAACCAACTAATGTCTGTATTTTTTCCTGTAATTTTTGTTCGTACTCCAGGCTTTATGCGCATCGTGATGAAGGGTGGGAGCTAAGCAAGGATCAAATGATGCACATCATAAAAAAATATGATGGAAAGCCGGTTACTGAAGTGCATATTGTTGGCGGTGTTCATCCAAAAATGAATTTATATTTCTTTGCTGATTTGCTTCGTTCAATAAAAGAACACAGGCCAGATCTGCACATAAAAGGCTTTACTGCAGTTGAGCTTGATTATATGTTTCGCAAAGCAAAAATGAGTGTTGAAGATGGCTTAAGTTTATTGCATGAAGCAGGGCTTGATTCTTTACCCGGCGGAGGTGCAGAAATTTTTGATGCTGAAATAAGGGAACAGATCTGCGCTGATAAAGTGGATGCTGAAGGCTGGCTGCACATACATAAAACAGCGCATAATTTAGGCATGCATACAAATGCTACTATGTTATTTGGACATGTTGAGAATTACCGGCATCGTGTTGACCACATGGAACGTTTAAGGCAACTGCAAGATGAAACACATGGCTTTAATACATTTATTCCGCTTAAATTCCGCAATAAGGATAATGATATGAGCAACGTAGCAGAAAGCTCATTGGTTGAAGATATGAAGCTGTATGCGATAGCAAGGTTATACCTTGATAATTTTCCTCATTTAAAAGCATACTGGCCTATGCTTGGCAGGCAAAATGCACAGTTAAGTTTATCGTTTGGTGTAAACGATCTTGACGGAACCATTGATGATACTACGAAAATTTATTCAATGGCCGGCAGTGAAGAAAAGAATCCGGCACTTTCAACAGCGCAGTTAGTATCATTAATTAAACAAGTAAAACGTGAGCCTGTTGAACGTGACACTTTGTATAACGAGATAAAAAATTATGCAACTGAAGATGTGCATGCATTGGAAACAAATCCATACTACAATTAATCTTCACTAAAATCAGCAATATGAAGATTGCTATTATAAACGGCCCTAATCTTAACTTACTTGGCAGGCGGGAAACAAACCTTTATGGCAATGTTTCATTCGATATTTATATTGAACAACTCAAGCTTGCTTTTCCTTCTGTTGCCTTTCATTTTTATCAAAGCAATGTGGAAGGTGAACTGATAAACGAAATACAAAGAATCGGTTTTGATTTTGATGGTATCGTACTAAATCCCGGCGGTTACACACATACTTCTGTTGCATTGGGTGATGCTATTGCAGCCATTAAAGTTCCAGTAATTGAAGTGCACATCAGCAATGTGCATGCAAGAGAAGATTTCAGAAAGATTTCGCATGTTTCAGGCAAAGCTGCGGGCAGTATTTTTGGATTAGGCTTAAAGGGTTATGAATTAGCTGTAAAATGGTTTGTAGATAAAACTTCAGAAGGATAATAAGCATATCAATCTTACTATACATCATAAAAAGATGAATGCTGAAAAGCATTCATCTTTTTTGTCTACTGTGTAATTTTTATGACGTTACTGTTTTACAAACTTCAATGTTTTTGAGCCGCTGTCTGTAATTAATTGTATATAATAAGCACCAGCAGCCAAACCTTCCACGCTTATGTATTGCTGAACAGAACCTGCCTGCAAACCCTGTAATGATTTTTCATAAACAAGTTTGCCATTGCCATCTGTTATTTTTAATGAAGCCTGCGTGGTTGTATTATCTGTTGTAAAGCTTACTGTAAGCTGGTTATGTACCGGGTTTGGTGATAAGCTATACGAAAATTCACTGCCATGCAATTGCAGTTTTATTATTGATGAGTAAGTGTATTTACCATCTTTATCAATCGTCTTTAAACGATAATACAATGTTGTTGAACCAAGATGCAATGCACTGTAATCATTGTACACATAAGCATGCGCTGAATTGCTGGTACCTGTTGCGGCAACGTTGCCAAGGGTTTCAAAATGAATACCATCAACACTGCGTTCAACACCAAAATGATCAGTGTTTAATTCTGTTGCAGTTTGCCAGTTAAGTAAAACTGATGAAGGTTGCAATGAAGCCGCGAAGTTTGAAAGACTTACAGGAAGAATTGTAAGCGGTGTATTAATTTTAAATAGATCAGTATCTGTACCACTGTTTGATGCAATAAAATAAAGCTGCGTATTATAAATAAATTCAAAAGTAGGATCAGAACTGGCGTTACCTGGTTTTACATCATACACCTGTGTCGTTCCAGCGGAAGTACCATCTGTAACCCATGGTTCAAATCCTGAAGTACCATTTGATGCATCGAAATAAATACCTGTGGTGGTAAAGAAAGAATTAAAATCATTAGCTACTCCATCGTCAGCGCCTGGATTAATATCTTTCACAAGTACTGTTCCGGCTGATGTGCCATCTGTACTCCACAATTCGGTACCACGGGTTCCATCATTTGCACTAAAATAAATCTTACCCTTAAAAGGCGTATAGAATTGTTGAAAATTGATGTTACTGAAATTACCATTTGCAATAATGGTTTGCAGTGCGCCTTCATTAAATAAAAACTGAGGTGAAGCATCATTAATTCCTGGATTAATATCTTTAAGTATTAATGTATTTGCGGCTGTACCATCTGTGCTCCAAAGCTCTTCTCCCGCATCATCAGTAGTGGCAGTAAAGAAAAGTTTACCATTTAAAACAACTCCTGCTGCTATACCCGGATAAGAAGAGTTAGTACCCGTATTTATATCAGCAAAAAATTTTGTATTGGCAGTAGTACCATCTGTAGTCCAAAGTTCTTCTCCATGTGTTGCGTCAAATCCATCAAAGAAAACCTTGCCTTTAAATACAACCGGTTCAGGAAAAAGTAAACCACTTGTTCCAGCGCCAAAATTATATAAGAGTGTTGTATTTGCAGATGTACCATCTGTTATCCAAAGCTGTGAAGACCCTGTACCAAAGTCACCATTATCAACAGTGAAAATGGTTTTATTGCCCAACGCAACACAGTAAATCAATGCATCCAGATTAATACTGGTGCCGAAATTATTTTTTATAAGGGCAACACCTGATGTTGTGAGCTTATATAATCCTAATAATGAATCTCCGTTAAATGCTGTAAATAAAACATTGCCGCCATTTATAAAAAATGAGGCATCAGAACTAATACTGCCTGAAGCTTTACCATTAATATCGGTTACTATTTTTGTGTTGCCTGTACTGCCATCTGTACTCCACAGCTCATTGCCATGCACACCATCATCAGCTGTAAAATAGAGTGTGTTATTGAATATAAAAAAATTATTAATGTCAGATGAACCGGAAGCATTGATATCTTTTACCAGATGGGTACCAGCACTGGTGCCATCACTTGCCCATAATTCCTGATCGCCGACAGCATTAACTCCGGAGAAATAAAGCTCATTTTTGTATATAGAAGCAGTTGATGAATCATTACTGTAAAGAACAGTGGTGGTTACAATGCTGGCCGTAGTACCATTGGTAGTATATAATAAGCCTGCATCGTTTATCATCAGTGGCTTTCCGTTAGGTAACACTAAACCTGTATTAATATTGGTGTTATCAGATATTAAAGTTACCTGTGCAAAATAAACATGAATAACTA
>CAZZXW010000209.1:0-6127 GCA_964658095.1 uncultured Parafilimonas sp.
ATATATATATAATAATATATGGATATTAGTTATACAGATTTTGACAATCAAGATTTTACGACAGATAAAGCTGGTTTAAAACAAATTATAAAAACAAACTTTTTTTTTAAATTGAATAAATTAGTATATAATGAAGATGATAAAGTGATTTTATTGCAGCCGGACAGAAACGTAACAAACGGGATGAAGATTGGATGAAATAACAGGGAATAATTTAATAAACAACAAATAATGACTTTACTAACCAACGACTAATGACATTTTAATGAATGAATTATACTATACATATTATCAAAGCCCGATTGGTTTACTGAAGATGGCCGGCACTGAAAATTATATTGCAGAATTAAGTTTTATTGATAAGCCAGAACAGGTAACACATGGTGAGCCGGGCATAAGCGAAGTAATGCATCAATGCACGGAACAACTGATAGAATTTTTTAGCGGCAAAAGAAAAATGTTTGATATCCCAGTACATCAGCCGGGCACATTTTTTCAGCAAAAAGTTTGGGGCGAATTATTACAAATACCTTATGGTAAAACAATATCTTATCTTGAATTAAGCCGGCAGGTAGGCGATGAAAAAGCAATACGTGCTGTAGCTGCAACAAATGGTAAAAATAAAATCATGATTATTCTTCCATGTCACCGCGTAATTGGCAGCGATAAAAGTTTAACCGGATATGCCGGCGGTTTATGGAGAAAGAAATGGTTGTTGCAACACGAGTTTAAAATAACAAACGGTGTTCAAACTTTATTTTAAAATAAAAGGCTATCAGTTATGATAGCCTTTTTTAATAAATGCGTTTAAATTATTGTTTGATGATTTTATAGTTATACTGTTCATCGCCAGCTATTACTTTAAGAACATACATACCGCTCTTTAAAGTTGTTGAAGATTTTACATCAATTGAATTTGATGTTGCGCTATATAGTGACGGTTTTTCAGAACCAACAAGATTGCCTTTCATATCATAAATACTAATTGATATTTTAGATGGGCTTGCAAGATTTAACTGCAAACGTAAAGAGCCATTAAATGGATTTGCAAAGACTACATTGTTAACTGCCGCAGATGATTTAAGTGAAACAATTTTTGAATACTGCACCTTGCCATCGTTATCTATTTGTTTTAAACGATACTGAATGGTTGACGCATTTGCAAATGCATTCGCATCAGTGTAAGAATAATTGTTGTTCTTATAATCATTATGTGCCTGTATAAATGTAACAGGTTTATAATTGTTATTGTTATCCGCTTTCTCAAGCTGGTAACCTTTCATGTTTGATTCTTCTGCCACCTTCCAGTTTATAATTGCATCTTTATTCTGTCGTGCAGCATCAAACGAAATAAGTTTTACAGGAAGAATACCACAGGCGCCTTCGGTTGTACTTACAAAAGGAAGTATTACAAGTGTAGCATCAAAGAAAGTAGTTTCATTAATAGGCCAAACCTGATTGTAATTAGCCCAAGTTCCATCTTCTAATTTAACCCAAGCAGTACCTGTTCCTTCAGCCAAATCACCAATTGATGTTGAGACAATAGCAATGGAATCGCCATCAGTTAACGAAAAATTTGATAAATCTACAGAAACATAAAATTTCTTCGAAGCAGGTAACGCAACAGGAGTTGGTAATCCAAAACTACTTATAACACTATCACTTACATCAGTTGCAATATCAGATAAAGTAACTGAATCAGTAGTACCTATTTGTGCACCAGGTTGACCATTATCATCAGCATAAATTTTAAATCTTATAAATTTAGAATAATCAGCTTGAGTAGTACTGTTAGCAACTATGAAATAAACAGCAAAACCTGAAATGAAGCCATCATTAGTTGCTGATAAATCAAAATAGTCAGCTTGTTCTTTAGTATTATATTCGTTTGTTCCAGATAAAAATCCATAATTTGTAAAATAATAATTTAAATTCCAGTTAGTAGGAAAGGGATAATTTACTGTGTCACATCCTGCACCTTCAATTCCGTTTGTGGTTGAACCTGATAATTTAAATGTGGGTTTTTTTATGTTATGACCTACACCAATATTTCTTTGTGCCTGTAATGAAGTAATTCCAACAACACACACCATCATTAGAAAGTAAACTCTTTTCATAGATTTAATTTTCAGCAAGGTAATTTATATGTAATAACTACTAAAAAATTCTTACAGAAATTAATCAATAAAAAAAATATATTGTAAGGCTTGCAGTAACCGTTAGCAAAACAAAAGAAGCAAGAGATTATAATATTTCCTGCAAATTGGTGAGGAAAAGAAATAAACTATTGAATAAAATCTACTACGCTGGCTTCTAATACTTGTACAATTTCATACAATCTTTTAACACTAAAATTTGTTTGGCCAGATTCAATCTTACTATAAGCATTTTGTGATATACCCAGCTTACCGGCAACATAAGCCTGTGTATAATTTAAATGCTCTCTGCGTAAACGAATTTTTCCTGTAATGGTGTTTATTACTAATTGCATATTTGAATCCATTTTATAAGGCTTGGACATAGCATTTACGAATAGCTAATACGTTTGGATTAGATTAAAGGAACATTTTTAAACATTATTCTAATAAGGTTGTTTTATATTTTCTAGATAAGTATTTGTCATACAAAACCTTATTAAGCTCTACAACGTAAATCAAAAAAACAATTAAATCAATTCAAATTTATGAAGACACTAAAAAAACCAGAGTCCATTCCTTTGAGTGGGTCTATGCATCGAAGAAAATTTCTCGGTTATGTGGGTGGAACAGCTGCTGTGGCTACTGTAATAGCAGCATGCAACCATAGTGATGATTTTACAGGCAGCCTTGAAGCCACAAATGGTGTTCAACCCGTTAATCTTGGAAGTGGTGATATAGGTATTCTTAATTATGCTTATGCGCTGGAACAACTTGAAGCAGCTTTTTACAAGCAGGTTATCACAACACAATACAGTGGTATTACAGCAAGTGAAACTTCTTTATTAACTGATATACGTGATCATGAAATTGCGCATCGTGAATTTTTTAAAGCAGCATTAGGTTCTGCAGCTATACCTTCATTAAAAGTAAATTTCAATTCTATTAATTTCAGCAGCAGGGAAAGCGTATTGTCAACTGCAAAAACATTTGAAGATCTTGGTGTAAGCGCTTACAATGGTGCAGGTAAGCTTATAAAAAATCCTGAATATTTATTAGTTGCCGGAAAAATTGTTTCAGTTGAAGCAAGGCATGCAGGTTACATAAGAGACCTTATTAGTTATGGTTCATTTGCAGGTTCAGATATTATTGATTCAAATGGTTTAGACCAGGCAAACGATCCGTCGACTGTTTTAAAAGCAGCCTCTGCTTTTATTGCCACTAAAATCAGCGCATCTAATTTACCAACCAATTAAAAAATATAACAATGAACTTACAAGGCATATTTAAAGAAATAGAAAATGCAGACCCTGAAATTTATGAACGTCTTGACGGACGCAGGCAGGTAATGCAACGCTTTTCCAAATTGGGCAGCCGGCTTGCATTAACAGCAATTCCTGTTGCTTTAGGTGGTATGTTAAACAAAGCTTACTCGCAAACAACAGCCAGTATAATTGATATCTTAAATTTTGCATTAACGCTTGAACATCTTGAATCTACATTTTTTGTAAAAGGACTTGCTACTTCTGGCTTAATACCTGAATCTGAACGACCATCCTTTACTCTTATCGCCGGTCATGAAAGTGAGCACGTTGGTTTCTTAACTAAAACAATTACTGCTTTAGGCGGCACCCCGGCTCCTGCTCCTACTTTTGATTATACAGCAAAGGGTACTTTTCCTGATGTATTTGCTACAAAGGATTATCCAACATTTCTTGCTTTATCACAAACATTTGAAGACACCGGTGTGCGTGCATATAAAGGTCAGGCTGGTGGTTTGATTTCCAATAATGATGTGCTTACCGCAGCTTTAAGAATACATTCTGTTGAAGCTCGCCATGCAGCTCATATAAGACGTGTACGTGCGGCTTTAGGAGTTTCCATAAAGCCATGGATTACCGGCGTAGCCAACGGCATTGGTGCTGCTGTAGCTGCATCTTATAATGGTGAAGACAATACAAACCAATTGGGCGTTAATATCAGAAATCTTCCAAGTGTAAGCGGATCAAATACTCCAGGTGATGTAGCTACAGAGGCATTTGACGAGCCACTTACAAAAGCACAAGTGCTTGCTATTGTTATGCCGTTTATACAATAGTTAATATTATATCTTTTGCAAAGGCTGCTCTTTAGGGCAGCCTTTTTATTTTAAGTATGCATATCCGTGCAGGCACTGTTCGTTTCCGAACAGTTTATTACGCATGCCTGCTTAAAAGCCTTGCTGTACAAGCGTTTTAGCATTGGCATAGGCATTGAGCCACAACCAGCAATCACTTATTTTTTTTCTCATGGTAAAAAATTTTTTCAAAATTGCCTGGCGCAACCTTGTAAAAAACAAAGGCTATTCGGCTATAAATATACTTGGCCTTGCTGCGGGCATGGCAGTAGCAATGTTAATTGCACTTTGGATATGGGATGAAGTAACATACGATAATTATCACACCAATCACCATGAGCTTGCACAGCTTATGACAACGTTTGTTGATAATAATAACGAGAAGCAAACGGGGCCACCTATTGCTATTCCTATCGGGCAGGAACTGCGTACAAAATATGGAAGCGATTTTAAAAATGTTTCATTGGCATCATGGAATTTTAGTCATGTACTTGGTGTGGGCGAAAAAAAAATAACTGCATCAGGCATGTGGGTTGAATCAAATTTCCCGTCTATGTTTTCTTTAAAAATGTTGCTGGGAAATATAAATGCGTTAAGTGATCCTTCTTCCATTTTAATAAGCGCATCCATTGCAAAATCTTTATTTGGCAATGCAGACCCAATAAACAAAACCATTAAACTGGATAACAAAAATGATTTTAAAGTAGCAGGTGTGTTTGAAGATCTTCCGCACAATACTACTTTGTATGACACAAAACTACTTCTGCCCTGGAATAAATATCTCTTAACCGAGAACTGGTTAAAAGATGCGCAAACACAATGGAACAATCATTCATTCCAGGCCTTTGTACAGGTAAATAAAAATGCAGATATTGATAAGATCTCTGATAAAATAAAGATGGCTTCTATGGTGCATAAGAATGCAGCAACAGAAGGCCGGGAAGAACTGGTTTTACAGCCAATGGATAAGTGGCGATTATATAGTGATTTTAAAAATGGCAAGGCTAGCGGTGGTCGCATACAATTTGTTTGGCTGTTTTTAATTATCGGCGTGTTTGTGTTGATGCTTGCATGCATCAACTTTATGAACCTTTCTACAGCGCGAAGTGAAAAACGTGCAAAAGAAGTAGGCATACGTAAAACGGTTGGTTCTTTGCGCAGCCAGCTTATAAGCCAGTTTTTAAGTGAATCTTTGCTGGTTGCATTACTGTCTTTTATCTTATCAGTCATACTTGTTATTTCACTAATACCAGTTTTTAATAAGCTTGCAGATAAGAGTATAAGCCTGCCGTGGGGCAACCCTGTGTTTTGGTTGCTGGCATTATTATTTACTTTTATTACCGGTTTAATTTCAGGCAGCTATCCTGCATTTTATTTATCCGGGTTTGAGCCCATCAAAGTATTAAAAGGCACGTTCCGTGTAGGCAGGTTTGCATCACTACCGCGCAAGATGTTGGTAGTTGTTCAATTTACTTTTTCTATTGCGCTTATAATCGGAACCATCATTGTATTTAAACAAATTCAATTTGCTAAAAACCGGCCTTTATATTATGATAAAGAAGGCTTGATTACCATTAGCATGTCAACACCCGATTTGTATGGGCACTACGATGCTTTGCGCAGTGATTTGCTGGCAACAAACGTGGTAAGAAATATGGCTGAATCTTCAAGCCCAACAACAGCACTTTTTTCACAACAGATAGGGTTTAACTGGCAGGGAAAAGATCCTAACACTTTACCTGGTTTTGGAACCATTTGGGTAACCACTGAATTTGGTAAAACTATTGGCTGGAAATTAAAAGAGGGAAGAGATTTTTCAAAAGCTTTTGCCACAGACAGCCTGGCGATGATTTTAAATGAAGCCGCCGTTAAACAG
>CAZZXW010000210.1:0-6124 GCA_964658095.1 uncultured Parafilimonas sp.
GCAATGTGCCTGGCTATTGCTTAATACTATGAAGGACACATTGCGAAAAAGAAAGTATCTCTACAAAAAACAGTTTGTTATTTCAGTTGCGGGTTTAACCCCTGGGTTGTTAAGTAAGCATATAACCTGTTTTCTCGTTCGTTGCTATCATTATCCACTGTAAGAAACTTGTAAACATAGCTCCATTCTTTTAAAATGATCTTAAACAGGTTTGGTTCACTCACCAGGCGCCTTGGGTTTTCACTATAATTTTTCCCGGTATATTTTTGATAATAAGATACCAGCAATGGTAATGGTTCTGAAAGAAGTCGCTGTTGTTCCTTTTTCAAAATAACAAAGGCAGCAATCACATATGCCTGCATTTCAAATAAAGGATGCGGATGGTAAGTCATTCTTTCGTCAAGTTCTTCACAGGAAATAGCAGATTTATTTGTGATGTCTGCTATGCATGTTTTAAGAGCTGCAACATGCTGACAAAAGTCTATACAAACTTTTGGAGTGCCGCCAATAAAAAGATCTGCGTTGTTGGCTATGGTCGCTTCAAGGCTGATATTTGTTTTCATAAAAACTTCTGTTAACCATACTATATATCCGGGATAAACAAATTTAAAATGATGATTTTGCCGTAAAAAAGAGCTGTAATGCTTATTGCCTATGTGATATAATGAATACAATGGTCCATATAAATTATTTATCTGTTTATCAAGACGGTTTAATTGTAAACTCAATTGATCGTCTCGCCGTTTCAACCCTGTTTGAATTAGATAAACAATAAATTGAATGACAATAACAACCAATGGAACGACTACATATTTAATTAAATCACCCTCCGTAAGAGGAGGGTTGACATGCTCTACCAGGGGTTTAGACTTTGTATGACTTGTATCTTTAGCTGCTGTAGTTTGTCCATTAACTAAAGAGATACTTAGAAAAAAGATTAGCACTAAAAGGGTTTTCATAATGTGCACATTTAAATTGTTGGAGCAGAGCCTCCATAAAGGCATAAGCAAATTATGAAGATAAGTATTTGTGCTCTATACATCTCGAAATTGCATGCATGCTCATGTAAATTAAGCACCTATTGATGTTGATTGATTTAGTCAAATTCCTTAGATAATTGCTTTTGGCTGAAGGATACTTTTTATAGAAAAAACTTTACAGGTTAAAATGTTATTACTAAATGAGCTTTGCAATTTATTGTAACTACAACGTTCTTGCTTACACGCAGTGTTAGGCAAAAAGACATTGAAGAAGAAGAAATATCCCATTCGGCTGACCTTTGAAAAGGCAACGTTGCCGAAACATTATTATGCAAGAAAAATTTTTTAATTAAAATATCATGGTGCTGATTTAATTTGAATTTTTGTGATGTTTCCCTTACTATAAAAGGCTGCCGAAAGGCAGCCTTTTTACCGGTTCTTTTATTTTTAATATAAATGATCAACTAACTACCAACTCGCCCGTGAAAAGGCTATCAGACGCTTCCGCGCCGCTTTTTGTTATGAATGCTATCCACGTTTCTACTGTTTCTCCTGAAAAAGAGCCAACATTCAAGGAAGCAGATGCATCACTGCTAACACCTGCATTGGTGTTCAAAATAGTGAGATTTAAATAGGACAAAACGCAACCAGGACTGCCTGATCTGTGGGTAAGGCAGAACCTACTCCACCATTATCCGTCTATGTAAAAAAAGCTCACTGCCCGTTACTGTACAACCAGGTTTGGTTGCATTTGGCAACTCTCCCCTGCTTACCAACGCCTTCTCATAATCTATAACATAGTCCGGCGTTTTGCCTGTGATAGCATTTTCGAAATTGTAAGAGAATGCTGCATTGAACTCCGACATTTTAATCGCGTACTTTCTAAATGTAAGCCGCAACATGTCTGTCATGGTTGTTAGAAAATTAATAACCAGTGAAAACCTCAACTGATGATCTATCTGATCTGCTGAGGATGTGTGTTTACCCCTGATTGGCTGGCTGCGGAGATAGGCTATGCCTTTCCAGCTACCGCCAATAACGGTACCAACGGTACCTGCAACCGGGCCCAGGATGCCCTTTCTGATTCTTCCCATAATAGATGGTTTTTTAGAATTATTGAATGTTAATTACCTGACCACAAGCCAGAACCGGTTTATGCCTGTGGTTGTGAACACGAACTTAGCATCGAGTGTATTTAAGCACTTCAACCGCGTAGAAAGTTTCTTCGTTTTTACATTTTTTGCGTAGTGGCTTTCTTCGTTTTAAAGGCGGCTTGTTGCTTTTGCCGGCCTGCATAAGCTGTATGGTGAGTCAGCGTTTTCCCGAATTCAAGAGGTTGTTGTTGGGAAATATTTGAATGGGTGTTGTTGAAGCAGTTTACCTGCTGCAAACATATATGTGGTATATCGTTGGTATATGGATAGTATATACATGGTATATAGAAAAGCCACCCAAAATAAGGATGGCTTTTACTGAAAAAACTTTACAGTGTTTTAAAACTTACGGGATACGTAATGCATTGGTGATGCTAAGCGTGCTCCGTATTATTCTCTACATCGCCTGATTTTGATTTTACTTTATCGGCTACCTGCCGGGCTTTTGATTTCACATCGTCTGCAATGTCTCCAGCTTTGTCTTGTATGTTATCAGCGGCATCAGACAAATAGTCCTGTGTATTATCTTTAAGATCTAATAATTTACCGGCTAATTTTTCGCGTGTAGCTGAGCCTTTATCAGGAGCAATAAGAATACCGATAACTATGCCTACCAAAATGGCTTGTATTACTTTCATGGAGTTTAATTTAAAATAAAGAAGTTGCATTAATCGTACCGACTATTTACAGTTATAGAGGGAATGGAAAGACACAAACTGATTGGCAGGCGTTTTAGTACATGATATGGATGGCGCTGCAATTGCCCGGAAGTTAGCAGAGGTGGTGCCACTGCCTTACTTAGTCGCGCAATAAAGTTTTTATTTTATTCTTCTCCAAACCACGTCTTGCCCGTTTCTTCTTTGAAGCATGAGCATTTGACCGGTGTTGTTCTTTACAAAGAACACTCTCCCCCGTGCATCAGTTTTTCTAAAAAATGTATTTTCTGTTTCGGGTAATAATGCTGCCGGTGCACGTTGTTTGTTTTGCAGAAATAAAGTATCATTTGCTAATGTAATGATAGCAATATTACTATCAGAAAGCTGGTAAGTGCCTGTATACGTTTTCAACGTTTCTGCTACAACTTTTATAGAAGGTGGTAAAGCAGGTATTTCAAAGGTTTGCATGCCCAGCATCATCCATGATGTATCTGTTTTATACCAGGTCTCCATTATGCTATACGTCGTATGCAATTGATTACCGTAATAATTCTCGTGCTCATCCGCTACATAGTGAATAACAACAATGTGATCGTGAAACATAATAACCGGGTTAATTACCTTTATATAACCTGAAACATTTTTTGGAAAAGGTCTGAAGCTTTGCAGGAAATCTTTTCTGTTTAAACCGTTCCCGTTCTCGTCCACCACATAGCATTGCGGGTCTAAATATTTTGACCACAAAGACGTATCTCCGGGCAGATCATCATTGAACTGCTGCTCCAATTGAATAAGCTTTGCGGCTTGTGCAGTGCTGTCTGACTGTGCATTGCAACAATACGATGCAACAAAGAATAAAAATGCTGAAAGAAAAATGCGTTTCATAAAACTAAATTTAATTACAGGATTGCAGTATTCATAAAGTTATTTATGATTGTTATACAACATTGCTTCATTGTTCATTGCCTGAAGCTTGTTACGAAGCTAAAAGTTGGAAACTTAATTTTGTTGCAGCAAAGTTGCAAACTTCGCTGAGTATTGGTAAATATGTAATTAATATAACGTAATAAGGCACGTTTACTGCATTATGTTACCTTGAGTGTTATTGCTTCAATTAAAGTCTAAAACTTTCACATTAAAACGTACACATGAAACCTTCATTTAAGCTAATTTTAACCCTTTTATATACTGCACTCAGTTTAGCTGGCTATACTCAAAAAGCCACACTGGATGACAAAGTATTCGTAGCGAAGGTGACGCAGGGCGGCATGTTTGAGGTTGCTGCGGGGCGTTTGGGAATAATTAAAGGCTCAACGCAGGACATTCGTGATTTTGCCACTGCTGAAGTTCATGATCATACGCTTGTAGGCACCAAATTAAAAAAGATATCAGCGAAGTCTCGCATCCGGGTTGCAACTGCGTTGAATGTTGATTTTTTATCAAAGTTGCAGCATCTTAATTCACTTACAGAAACTGCTTTCGATAAAGAATACCTCACTGAAATGAGTACAATACACGATATGGATGGCGCTGCATTTGCCCAGGAAGCTGCTAAAGGTGGCACCTCTGCCTTTGATTTTAGTGCAGAAACTCACAGGATCGTTCAACGTCATATAGGAGCAATCCGAGCAGTTCCGGCGATGTGATTGTCAACGAACGATGGCCCCAAGTGTTATACACTAATGCTTTGTTGTTCATTGTCTGAAGCTCATGTTATATAGAAGTAAGCTGATTAGTCTAAAGCGAAGGCTTTGCTGTAACTGTAATTTACTATTAATAAAATCTCCGGCGATTGGCAAGCATGTCATTAATGTGTTGCACGTGTTGTTTTTGTATGCTAACGTTTCCTCCATTATGTGCTGCTTCTTTTAATATTCTTACTACCTCAACTTTACTGCGATATTTTGCAGGCTTATTAATTTCTTTAATCGTTTTTATCGTTTCCAGAATCCTGTCAGGTTTAATAAGAAAAACTCCATCGGGTATAGAACTAACATCTTTAAACCTGCAATCACCATAAAATACAATAACTGAAAAAAAGGGAACATTGCCCTGGTTAAGCTGCCGTTTTAAGTTTTCGATATGCGTTTTGTTTTGAAATACCGGGTTATAAAAACGGTGCTTTTCCAAACCAAATGCTAAAACCTGCGTCCATTGCTTTTGGTAACCGGTTCCAAAAAGCCAGCCGCTATATCTTTTTACTTCAAATACAATTATACCTGCACTTGTTGCAACCACTACATCAACCTGGCAGTATTTACCATTGCTTTTTCTCAAATACAGATCGTGAAAAATTGTTTCTTTTGGTATGCCGGATTTTAAAAGGGTTAAAACCAAATCTCTTTCAGTACCTGTGCCCCTGTTCGGACTCGTGACTGTTTTTAATAACCGGTTATTTTAGCTACTTTAAAATAAAACGTATGAACTATAGTTTGACTGAACATGCGCCTGTTTACCTGTAAGCAATTTAATGTTTTGTTGCTGATGTCTTTTGTTAATGAATGGTCTCATGCTGCACATAGCTATGATATAAAGACCCTGTTGCTACAAAAAAAATGTCATCTATATTGTATATTCATTGTATGAAAACGGTAAGCATAAGTGATATAAAACAGGAACTGCAAACGCTGCCTGCAAAAGAAACAGCGCAACTGTGTTTACGTTTGGCCCGTTATAAAAAAGAAAATAAAGAGTTGATGGCTTATCTTCTTTTTAATGCGCACAATGTGCAGGCGTATGCAGCGGAAATAAAAGAAGAAATAAACGGCTTGTTTAATGAAGTGAATAAAATCAAACTGTTTTTTGCCAAAAAAACACTGCGCAAAATATTAAGGCTTATTAACAAGCAGGTAAAATTTATGCAGAATAAACAAACAGAAGCTGAACTGCGAATACATTTCTGCACGCTGCTTAAAACAAGCGGTATTGCGTTTTATACAAACAAAACCCTGAATAATATATATTACAGCCAGGTTAAAAAAATAAAGATGGTGCTTGACGCCTTGCATGAAGATATTCAGCATGATTTCAAGAAACAGGTAGAAGAATTATAAAAGCAGGTTTCGCCTTCGTTGGTGTTCTTTACTAACGAAACATTTGCAGAGAAAAAATGTTTTAGTATCATCGCCACTCTGGTTCTCAATTAAGCCATGTTGAATATTTCAGAAACTATTTTATTGTTGGCGGCAAAACGCGGCAAACACAAAACTATTTGTCCGTCAGAAGTAGCACGTGAACTAAGCCCTGGTGACTGGCGAAAGTATATGAAGGCAATACGCAAAACAGCTTTTGAATTAAGGGATGCAGGTAAAATTGTTATTATGCAAAAAGGACG
>CAZZXW010000211.1:0-959 GCA_964658095.1 uncultured Parafilimonas sp.
AAAACCAAACGCATTTACTATGTATTATCATTAAACGGAATTATATTTTATTACAACCAGTCCATACTTGAAGCCCATAAAGCAGAGATAAGAGAGTTGTTTTTATCAGAAATTTTATCATTTATACAACCCATAATCTTAGATGGAAATATTGACCAGAAGTTTATACCTGAAAACAATCAATTGTATTTGCTGGTTACTTTACAGGATGCAGATAAGCTTACGTTAACCCATGCTGTATTAAATATTCCATCGCAAAAAGTACAGCGTTTTTTTGTGCTTGAGCCGCAGAATAATAATCAATATGTAATTTTTATCGATGATATTATACGTGAAAATTTAAGCCGTCTTTTTCCAAACATGCAGATTATTGGTGCGTACAGTATAAAGCTGAACCGTGATGCAGAATTAGGGTTGGATAAAGAATATACAGGTGACCTTTTGCAGAAAATGGAGAAGCAATTAAGCAAAAGAGATTTTGGCGCACCATCAAGATTTTTATATGAAAATAATATGCCGCGTAATGTGCAGCTCTTTCTTGCATCAGCATTTAAATTAAAGTTTGATGAAATGTTTGAAGGTGCACGTTATCATAACCTCAAAGACCTTTACTCTTTTCCGCAGTTTAATAAAGACCTTTTATATAAAAAGCGCAAGCCTTTGTTACTGCATGAAATTTTAAACAGCGGTGATATATTTAATGTGTTAGACAAAGAAGATATTTTATTACATCTTCCCTATCAATCTTATAATCCTGTGCTTGCATTTTTTAACCAGGCTGCAGTTGATCCTTCAGTAACTGATATATCCATAACGTTATATCGTGTTGCTTCAGAATCACATATTGTAAATGCCATGATAAGCGCTGCAAAAAATGGTAAAAACGTTACGGTGTTTATTGAGCTTAAAGCAAGGTTTGATGAGGAAAATAATATTCGCTGGAGCAAGCTGATGAAGCA
>CAZZXW010000211.1:969-6103 GCA_964658095.1 uncultured Parafilimonas sp.
TAAAAATAGTGTATAGTAAAGTTGATATTAAAGTGCATTCAAAAATTGCGCTGGTACAAAAGCTGAATGATAAACATCGCACATATTATGCAATAGTTAGCACCGGTAATTTTAATGAAACCACGGCACAGTTTTATACAGACCATCTTTTAATGACAAGCAATCCTGCTATTATTAATGAGTTAATTCCTTTGCTTGATTATTTAAAAGAAAACAATTTAGAAGCCAAAGCAAAAATTAAATTTGAGAAGCTGCTTGTTTCGCAGTTTAACATGTATGATGATTTTAAAAAATTGATTGATGCAGAAATAGCAAAAGCAGCAAGAGGTGAAGCGGCTTTAATCAGGATAAAAATAAACAATCTTGAAGAGCCAAATATGATCAGGCTGTTGTACGATGCATCAAATGCAGGCGTTCAAATACATCTTATTATAAGAAGCATTTGTTGCCTTCAGCCAGGCGTGGTAGGATTAAGTGAAAACATTATTGTTAGACGTTTAGTTGACCGTTATCTTGAACATACACGCATTTTTATTTTTGGTAATGATGAAAATGCTGAAGTATTAATTGGTTCAGCTGACTGGATGAACAGGAACCTTCATAGCCGTATAGAAGTGTGTGTGAAGATTGATAACACACATCTTAAAAAAGAATTGCTTGATTATTTTAAGATACAGTGGAGTGACAATGATAAAATGGTAACGCTAACACAAGATTTCCAGCAGCATAAAATTCAAAATGATAATAAAGAAAAAATAAATGCGCAGGAATCTATTTATTTTTATCTACAGCAAACTGCATGACCAGCTTAAAAAAATTTTTCACCAACATAAGCTCCGTAAGAAAGTATCGCATAAATACAATACTTTCTATTGCTGCATTATGGACGCTTGTTGATACCATTGTTGTACTTGTTTTTAACAGCTTGCCTACGCGCAACAGGTTTGGTTCAATTGTTTTAAGAGAGCTGATTGTTTTTATAGCCAGCATCGGGATGAGTTATTTACTGGTTGCCGAGCTAAGAAGATTGTTCCGCGATTTTAATTTGTTAACTGCACTTTTTATAAAAAGCCTTATATTAATAATAGCAGCTTTCTTAATGAATCTTTTATTATATGCCATCAATTCAATTTCAATTGCGGGGTTTCCTATCTCATCATCATTCCATCATTTTTATGGCGAGTATTCTGACGTACACAAACTGGTGCAGAAAATTTTATACTGGCTTATACTTTTCTTAATTACGCAACTGCTTATCGAATTAAACGAAAAATATTCCCCGGGCGTTTTTATAGATATTTTATTGGGCAAATATGTTGAGCCAAAGATTGAAACAAGAATTGTAATGTTTATGGATTTGAAAGATTCAACGCCTATAGCAGAGCAATTAGGAAGCCAGCGTTACTTCAGGTTTATACGTGAATTTATTTACCAGGTTTCAAATGCATTAATTGAATATAACGGTAGAATTTATCAGTATGTTGGTGATGAAATTGTTGTTTCATGGTTATATAGCCGCGATAATATTGCCAAATGTATTAAAGCTTTAATACAGGCACGCCGCAACCTAAACAGGCAGCGCGAAGAGTTTGAAAGGTTATATGGGTTTATGCCGGAGTTTCGTGCGGGTGTTCACATTGGAATAGTTACGGTTGGAGAAATTGGTGTTATAAAAAAAGACCTTGCGATGAGCGGCGATACTATGAATACTGCTGCACGCATAAGAAGCTTAAGCACAGAAGTTAATGAGAAATACATTGCTTCAAAAGACTTTATTGACCGGGCAGACTTAGATGCTTCGCAGTATGAAAGCCTTGGAATGGTTGAATTAAAAGGCAAGGCGCATGAAATGCAATTATACGCCTTGAGGATTTGAAGTGCATTAAAAAATATTTACTTCCCGTTCAAGTTTGATATTAAATTTTTCAGATACGCTTGCTATAATATCCGAAGACAAATTATAGATTTCTAAACCTGAAGCGTTACCATAATTTACTAAAACCAATGCCTGCTTTGCATGAACGCCAGCATCATTTTTACGATAACCCTTCCATCCGCAATTTTCAATAAGCCATGCAGCAGCAACTTTTATATTACTTTCATTAACTGCATACCCGGGCATGCTTTCATAATCTTTTTTAAGTTGATTATAATGTTCAATACTAATAACAGGATTTTTAAAAAAGCTTCCAGCGTTACCAATTTCTTTGGGGTTTGGAAGTTTGCTTGTCCGTATATTTATTACAGCCTGGGATATTGCTTTAACGGATAATTCCTGCACATCCATCTTCTCAAGTTCCTGTTCAATAGCGCCATACGATGTATTAAATTCAGGTTGCTTGTTTAGTCGGAACGTTACATTCAATATTACAAACTGATCTTTATGTTTTTGTTTGAAAATACTGTCTCGATAACCAAATGCACAATCATTTGCAGTGAAAGTATATATAGAAAGATCATTCCTGTTCATGGCTTCAAGGCTTTCAAAAACATCTTTTATTTCAACACCATAAGCACCGATGTTTTGTATAGGCGATGCGCCAACATTCCCAGGAATCAAACTTAAATTTTCTATACCGGCATAATTGCGGTTAATGCAATAAATAACAAGATCATTCCAGCTTTCACCCGCGGCAGCTTTTACATAATAATGATGTGCATCTTCTTTAATTAATTCAATACCGTGCAACTCATTTTTTAAAACCAAACCATCAACATTTTTGGTAAAAAGAATATTACTGCCACCGCCAAGTATAAGTTTGTAGTTTGTAGTTTTTGGTTTGTAGTTAAGCAACTCACTTAACTCATCAGTAGTCTTAAATGAAGCAAAGTGTTTTGCTTTTGCATCAATTGAAAAAGTATTGTAAGGTTTAAGTGATATGTTTTGCTGAATGTTCAATTTGTTTAATGCGTTAAGTGAAGGCCTGAAAATTCAATCATATAAATATCACCCAAACCGTTGCCGGGCATGTTTAATCTTTTATTATACTGCCTTATGTTTTCTTGTTGCGGTAATGAAGAAGTTACGCTGCTGCGTGTACTTCCAAAGTAAAAATATTTTCCATCACGGCTCATTTTGCCGCCCCAATCTGTTGTGGGAGAATTTACAACATCCAACTTCATTGCTTTCGTCCATGTACCGTTTTTATTATAGCTCACATAAAAATCAGCATTGGAGACTCTGTCAGGTGTTGCCATAAGGATCATATAACTTTCATCGGGTGCAATGTAAGGTTCATATTCATTGCCTGCAGTATTGATTGAATCACCCAAATTTTCTATCGTTTTATATTCGCCATTTACAGGCCTGCTTAAATAAATATCAGCGCCGCCTTTACCGCCTGTTCTTGAAGAACCAAAGTACAAATTGCCATTATCAGCAATTGTTGGAAAATACTCACTTGCACTGCTGTTTATTGGTGAATCAAGATGGATTGGCTCTGTCCATTTTCCGTTCACTTTGTTTACTTTCCATACATCCCAATCATCTTTAACAGGAGCGCCATTTTTTATTGGGCGATTAGAAGCAAAATAAAAACTGTTACCATCTTTTGTTACAAACGGATCAACATCCTGGTATTTTCCGGAGAAAGGAACAATCTGCGGCATTGACCAGTTATTATTCTTTTTATACGAAGCACAGATTGCGCAAACATTTACATCAGCCGTACATTTTAAAAAATACAGTGTATCACCTGAAGGTGAAAATGCAGGATGTGTTTCATAATTGCCTGTGCTTATAATCCCTGCGCCAAATATTTCGGGTTTTTGGCTATAACTAATTGTTGAGATTAATAATAACGTAAGAGCAAACAATCGCATACAGTTGATTTAATTATTTTAAATACTTGCCAAACCAATCAAGATAACGCTGCAGCCTATCTGCCTGGTAACTTGGCACTGTTAATGAATGATATTGATTTGGATATATTACAAGTTCAGTTGAAATGCCAATGCTTCTTAATGCCTGGTACATTTGTTCAGCGCCAACAGAAGGCACATTAAAATCTTTTTGGCTTGCCATAAATAAAGTGGGTGTTTTTATTTTATCTACATGAAAAAATGGATACGATAACTTTATCCATTTATCAGGATTTTGCCATGGCGTTCCCAACTCCTGTTCATATTGTGATACATATTCATCAACACCATACATGCTTAATTGAAGCGCACTGCCAGCACCACTTGAAGCAGCTTTAAAACGTGTGGTAGTTGCAATAGTATAATCAGTAAGAATGCCTCCATAACTCCAGCCTGCAATGCCCATGCGGCTTGAATCTGCAATGCCTTGCGCAATTAAATAATCAACAGCACCAAGTATATCTGTAACTTCTTTATTACCCCAATCACTATAAATAGCACGTATGTAGTCTTTGCCACGGCCGCTGCTGCCCCTGTAGTTTACACAAGCTACTGCATAGCCTGCGGATGCAAGCATGTTCATGCGCAACTCGTACTCATAATCATCCTGGCCAACCGGGCCGCCATGTATGTACATTATCAAAGCCAGTTTTGTATTGGACGGTGCAGATGCAGAACGATATAAAATTCCTGAAGCAAGATTGCCGTCGCTACTCTTGCTTTGAAAACCTTCTACTTTTATTGTTTGCAATGGCGCAAGAAAAGAATCTGTGGCATGTGTTAATCTGCGTACATTATTTTTTTCAAGTACGTATAATTCATTTGGTGTTTGCGGGTCAGTCATGTTAACGAGCCAGTCGCCATTTGCAGAATTTTGTTCAGCATTCCAGAACACTTTTTCTCCACTTGCAAGCTTGGTAAAATTTTCTGTTTGAACATTGAATGATGCAACAAGCTGCTGCCGGTCATCTTCCATCAATGCAATAATATTCTTTCCATCTTTACTCCATCGTGGTGAATATAATTGCTTGTCACTTGATGATGAAATAAGAGCAGGCTTGCCACCACTTGCTGCGATAACAGCCAGCACATTCTCTCCATACATCGTATAATTCTCATCACTACTGCTTTGCAGGTAAGCTATAGATTTTCCATCAGGACTCCATTGCGGTTGCACATCTTCGCCTTTCCATGTGGTGAGTTGATAAGGCACGGCACCACGCATTGCATCCATAACAAAAATATTATCATCATCATTTTTATAAGGCTCATC
>CAZZXW010000212.1:0-6077 GCA_964658095.1 uncultured Parafilimonas sp.
CTCTTAATAAATTACGTGGGCAACTTGGAAAGCAACTTGTGTTTAAACGTTATGGCGATAAAGTTGTGGTTACAAGCTATCCTGATATGAGCAGGATTAAAGCAAGCCGTAAACAAAAGCAAAGCAGGAACTTGTTTAAAGAAGCGGTTGCTTATGCAAAACATATTAACCGTAACCCTGAATTGAAAACTGAATATTTGAAAAGAGTTGCGCAAGGTGAAAGCGTTTACCATTACGCGTTGAAAGAGTACTTGAAAGAGAATAAGTAAAGTGCCTGGTTTATAGATAAACGCCATGGTTTGCGTTAGCCGGCAACTAAATACATGTTGTTCTTTTAACAACCGGGACCTCGTGCTACACACAAAGCTCTTCAATGAAAACTTTGCTGTGATGGAAGAAATTGAGTCAGTAAAACTTCCACAAGTATTAGAAGCAGTAAGTAGGTAATAACAGCATAAACTAATCTTAAGCTGTAGTTCGTGTATGCATCGAACCATTTATCACCTGAGTTTATTGCTTGCCCGCCATCTTCTCCGCTTCTTTAAGCGCCTTGTAAGCATTTACTATACCGCCGGTTTTGCTTAAACTGCTGAAAGTTATTTTATCACTTGTGCCGGGTTTAGTAACCATTATATCAATGGGCGTTGCTGATGCTTCTATACAAGCACGTACCTGATGGTATGTAAACTGCGGATAATAACTCCATATCAAGGCAGCTATACCCGCCACCATCGGGCAGGCAAAGCTGGTTCCAAAACCACGCTCATAAGTGTTTCCCGGTAAGGGCATGTAAATACTTACGCCCGGCGCAAATACGTCAACCGTTGATTTTCCATAATTACTAAAACCACCCACTAGTGATGAATCATAAGTAGAAGCACCCACAGTAATTACGTTAGTGGCTTTGTCTGTGGCTGAATAGTATTCCTGCGGGTACGCCGGCATAGAATCTATATTGGTGGCATCATTCATAGCAGCATGTATTAACAGCACACCCTTTTGCGCGGCATATTGCACGGCTGCTTTTACCCATTCTTTCTGCGGTGAATAGTACTTGCCAAAGCTCATACTAACTACCTGTGCGCCATTATCAACCGCATAGCGTATGGCATTGCCAACATCTTTATCCCATTCATCCTGGTTATGGCCCATGGCATTAATGTTCAACGGCATAATGCTTACCGAATTGGTAATACCATTACCGCCGAGGCCGTTATTACGTAATGCAGCAATAACGCCGGCGCATTCAGTTCCATGCGGGTACACGGGAAACGTATTGTTATTTCCATATACAGAATCGTAGGTATAAGGATCATCATGCAAAACGGTTTTCCTGTAATAGGCGGCGTCATTTTTTTGCAAAATAGTATCCGCAACTTCCAGAGCCTGCCTGTTTTCCTCGTTGTAAGGTTTTACACTGGTATTCACAATGGTTATCAGTGTAGTGCTGTCAGCTATAGCACTTACCTGGTCTGGAAAAGATAAAATATATGCCCTGCCTTGTACCGCCGCAGAATCTGCGTCAGCAGGCAATGGCTGTTTTAAATGAATAAAAGAAACAGAATCTGTATGCAGCTTTTTACTCCAGTAGTTTTGAACAGCATAAAAATCATTAATCAAATTAGTGATGGCTGCGTCTATACCCTGCATTTCAGCCATGCGGTTATTTTTTGCAGCGAGAATGGTTTGCCAGTAAGCATATTGCGGATCATTTTTTATGGCAACCGTGTCTTTTGCGTTTTCAAACTTTTTATGCAACCTGATGTATTCCCTTATTTCCTCAAAACTTTCTTTGCGCAAGTTGCCTACAAAGTTCCAGCCATGCACATCATCAACATAACCATTCTTATCATCATCAATATTGTTACCGGGTATTTCTTTCGTGTTAGTCCATAGCATGCCGGCAAGGTCAGGCTGTGTACTATCTAACCCGTCATCAATAACGGCAACGATAATTTTCTTCAAAGGTTTTTTGTGCGCCAGCAATTCCGTGTATGCTTTCTCCACACTCATGCCAGGATAGCCATCTTTTTGCCAGTCCATCAGCTGCCAGTTAACGGGCGGAAGTGTAGTGTTGTTTGATTGTGTAAAAGCGGGTGATGCAGCAAGAAATAAAAAAGTAAACAGGTAAAGTCTCATAAAAATAAATGCCGGATAGTAAGCTTCAAATCTATAAACTATTTGCAATTAATACGGCTGTTTTGTGGTAAAACGGACAGCGGGTTTGTGTGTAGACGAACCATAGCAATTAGGCGCTAATTTAACTGCATTCTTTTGCTTAATTAAAGTTTAAATATTACGCAACGAGTATATTGTTTTTCATTTTTTTATCTCATTCGAACATGTTGCTTATAACGTTGCAGCATTGTGAAGGCATAGCAATAGCATTGCTTCAGCCCTGGTATAAATGTTAATTGAAGCGCTGCTGTTGAATATAATTACAAATTGTCAACAACGTAATGTGTGACAAGATGATATAAGTACGGTTGCAGTGCAGCTTTATTCTTTATAGTTTAAATCTTCCAATGCACTTTTATAAGAGTCACCGCCAGTGCCGCCAGAATTTTGATGCAGCTTTATAAAATTGATTATTTTATTCCGAACACCGGCTGCCTCCGGAAAATCTTTTGTTGTCCAAAAGCGCTTAGTTGCATCGAAGTAACCAATTCTTGATAAAAAAGAAACGCCGTAATACTCTGCATCCTCGACTGAACCATCTGCAGTTATAATTTTGAATGAGCCATCTTTGTTTAAAGAATTTGCCAGGCACCAGTTTAACATGCTGTCAATTTCCCGACGCATATCATTGCGCTGTTGTTCGTTTGCTTGTTGCCAGCCAAGTTGAAAGAGCGTTACTATATCCATGTTATTGTGATTCCAATATTGATTATTCCATAACCATCCTGTTGGATAAGGCAACTTCTTTACTGCCAAAACAGTAGTAATTACTTTGTTCATATCAGGCACCTTACCTTTCAAATAAGATATCACATGAAATGTAATGCTTAAATCATCTACAAACTCAACATGCCCGTTTCTTATATAGCTTTCACCCCACCAGCCAGTATAATTATTACGCAATTGTTTCAATACAATATTTTTTAATGATTGCCGTAAGGTTGAATCTACTATATAATTTTGAGGACGACCTCTTATAATCATTTGTATTAAAGTAGCCAGCATTTCATTATACTCACGTTCATTGTCAATTCCTGTTTTGCTAACATCAGATACAGAAACAGAAGTAAGGTAATGTTGTAATTTTTCAGGTGTATTTACAGTATCTAAAAAATAAGGTAATGGCTTATAAGTTGTGTCTTCCTCTGTTGCCTCTTTCTCCAATTCATCGTAGGCAGCATAAACTTTTAAATACCATTCGTGATAGCATTCTCCAGCGTTTTTTAAGGAATTATTTTGGTGAACATTTTTATTGGAATTGTTAATTAGGCTATCTAATTCATCAAGTCTTTGATTTACTATAATAAAGTTTGCTGATGAAACTAATAGCGATTCAGTTTCAAATAAAACCTGGTGCATACAAGACGTTTGAACACCGGCCTTTTCTAAATCAAAAACTTTTTTTGCTAACAGCTTTGTTCTTGTAACAGCTTCGTCTTTTTGTTTAGCATAGTTGGGATTATATTTTGTAAAATCTTCAACCAGTCGTTGAGTCGAATATATATCCGGTATTGGTATTGAATCTTTTTGACCTGTTGAAAAAAAAGGAGATGATAAACAAATAATTAATAAAATCTTTTTCATCCAATTCAAATCAATTCTTAAAGTTATTGTCAAAACATGTTACGCTTCTTCTAAAAAAGAAATGATGTTGTTATCCGGGTCTGCAATATAAAATTCCGTTCCATAAGGCATGTCTCGCAACGGTTGAACGATTTCAATAGGTTTATGCGAGAGCTCTTCATACAATGCCACAATATTGCTGACTGAAAAAGTAATTTCAAGTTCCTTGTTTTGTTCGTTTATGTTTTTATTTGAATAGTTGTTTTTAAGATGAATAGAGTAACCATCTTTAATAATACCTGCATAAAAATCTTCATAAAGAAAGTCTACATTAAAACCGAGTTGTTTTGTATAAAATTCGATAGAACGATTAATATCTGTTACAAGCAACAGCGGGCTCATCTTTCTAATGTTACTGTTCATAGTATTTGATTGGTGAATTATTGATGTTCTTGGTTTTACACGGTTCATGGTGGCTGTAGCCTTTTATGTTTAATTAAATAAACTGCACTAAGTGAAACAACTTTTATTGAGTTGATTCATATGTGAAGCTTTCAATGCTTTGTTTTAACCAGCCTGTTATTGAAACGGCTACATCAATACTAATTCTGCCACCTTTTGATAGATTTTTTAGGATAGGAATAGAAACGTTACCTATCTCTTTAGTTACTTGTTGCCAGGACAAATTATTTGTTAGTCTTTTATTGTTTAATGCGGCAAACAAAGCAATTTTATCGAAACGCCTTAGCATACCATTACTCACAGTTAAGCACTTTATTGCTTGAGGAATAGCAGCGCCATTGCTGCTGTAAACAAAATCTTCCGGCGCTAAATTAAGCCATGCCACCATAGCGCGTATCCCGTCAGCTTCCATTGGTGTACCTTTCTCTGTGCGTTTTAAAGTAGATGGAGCTATTCGCAATTCTTTTCCTATTGCGGTCCAACTTAGATTTTTTTCTTCCCGCTTTTTATCAAGTTCATCATATAAATTTTTGTAGTTAAACTTATTCATTGATATAACAATTTTAACTATAGAAAAGGCTTGTTGCCAAAACTTAAGTTTTCATGTTACATTGCTGTTATTCCTTGCTCCAAAAATGCTATCACACATAATAAAACACTAACAAAGAAAAACGCTTTATTCTTTCTTAATTGTATTTGGTTCTACATTAAGATGAACAAGTAACTGGAAAGTCGAAATTATCAATAATAAAAATGCTGTAAATCGAAGAATGGCTCTTGCTATGAAATGTACCATCGTATCGTTTTTAAGATGTGAAACATCTGCCGGCAAATGATTTACATCTAAACTTTGCACCATTGCATTTACGGGTAGTTGCAGTTTTACCGTAACAACGGTTTCCGCCACAAGACACAGAAAAGAAATTACTAACAGCAGGTAAGAAACATTGCATCTATAGTTTCGTAAAGCAATAAGATTTACAATAAAGATAAGGAGCACCGAGTTGGAAACATAAGGCATTCTTACATGCATCAACTTATCTAAAGATTGCCAGTAAGCAATATAGGTATGATTGTCAAGAGTTGCCAATGCCTGCTGTGCTCCGATCATTTCATGAAACATTTGTCCAGCATACAAACCTGTTACAAATACAAGAAGTGCTAATAAAAATTGCTGATACCTGCGCATACAATTTATTGTTTTGTTGTTGAATAATATTGAACAACAAAACTATCTGCCTGTGCAGGTACATGAGTGGTAAGAAATCAGCATAATTATCCGATTCTTAAAATTCTTTCAGGTGCATTAGCCTGTGCCTTGAGCAGGGAATAAGGAGTAGTGCCGGCAAACTGCTTAAAGTCTTTTACTAAATGCTGATAATCGTAATAGCCTGTTTCTAAAGCAATACTCATCCAATCAACTTCAGGATTTTTGTCTTTCATTTCATAAGCCGTATAAAAGCGGTTGATGCGGGTAAACAATTTAGGCATGATGCCCATTTGCTGCACAAACCTTCGTTCAAACTGACTAACGGACAAGCAGGCAAGACTTGCCATCTTTTCTATATTAAAGCAAGCTGTATTTTTCGATATTAGCCCAATTACTTTATCAATCGGATGAAAATCATCTTTTAAGCGTTGAATTCTTGACCAAAGATAAGTTTCTGCTATTTTGATAATCTCTTCATAGGAATGCACATTCACCATCTGTTCGTAAACCTGATGTATGTCAGGATTTAAAATTGCTTCTGCATCAATCCTCTTGTTAATAAGTTCAGTCATTGGCAGCTTTAGAAACCTGGAAAATGCATTGGGTTGAAATTGAATTTCAAACATAAAAAATGCAAAAAAATCAATGGAGATTTAAATTAAAA
>CAZZXW010000213.1:0-6050 GCA_964658095.1 uncultured Parafilimonas sp.
AAACCATTTCCGCTAAAAGCATAATCTGGCATAATACCTAAAGTAACCGGCAGCTTGGTTGATGTTGCTTCCTGGTTTTTTGTTTCAAGATATGCAAGCTTACCTTTGTTATTGGTTGAGTCAATAATTTTTAAGATATAATCAACGATCTCTGTTTCACCTTTATAATTTATTTTATCTGCATCATCTGTTGCCTTATGATAATCAGGATGGCTGTTTGTAAAGAAGAATAAAACAGGAACATTATCATGATAAAAAGATGAATGATCGCTTGGGCCGCTTCCGCTGCTGTCAAATTTTACAACAAGATTTTTATCAGTTGTGTTTTGAAAAACTTCGCTCCATGTTGGTGAAGTTCCATAACCACCAACGGAAAGTTTTCTTGATGAATCATACCTGCCAACCATATCCATGTTAATCATATAATTCATGTTCACATTTACAGTAGGATGCTGCAGCCAGTACTTCGACCCAAGCAAGCCAAGTTCTTCACCTGAAAAAGCAATCAGTAAATAATTATTGTTGCGGTCTTTTGTGTTGTATAATAATCTTCCAAGCTCAATCAATGCTGCTGTGCCGCTTGCATTATCATCTGCACCATTATGAATTTGTCCTTGCCCGTCTAAACTGTTTCCATCTTCACCATAACCAAGATGATCGTAATGTGCACCAATTACAATAGTTGTTGGCGCATTAAAATCAAGATAGCCAATTACGTTATGTGCAATGCGGTTATCAACTGCAAGATGCACATTCAGATCAATGTCATAGATATTTGTTGGATCTGCGAAATATTTTTGCACGCCGTTTTCAGTTAAATAAATCACAGGTATTGCAACTGCATCAGCAGAATCTTTTTTATCAAACAAAATATTATCTGCTGCAGATGAACTGTTATAAATGATTAATGCTTTAGCACCTTTTGCCGCATCTTTTTTTGCTTCGCCTTTTACAGCATTCATTATATCAAAGTGCGGATTTTTTTTATTATCATCAACAAGATCTGCCACGTTCCAAAACCAAATCTGGTGCTCTTCTCTTAACAGCGGAGAAACATTTGCTTTTGCAGAATCATTTGCAGAAAATGCAAGCGGGTAATAATCTATTCCTGTTTCAAGTTTTGCCCCGTTTACAAGCAAGTAATTATCAGGCGCATTAAACTCTTTGCCTTCGTTAATTTCAAATGATTGTATGTAACCACTATCTCCTTTCTCCGTTAATTTATATTTGGTAAACATGCTGCTGATGTATTGCATGGCAAGCGCTTCACCCGGCGTGCCTGCTCTTCTGCCTTCCAGTTTATCACTTGCCAGGTATTGTATATGGGTTTGAAGGTTAGCTGTTATAATTTTATCTGATTTTGCTTTTGCCTTTTTGTTTTGTGCGAAAGCACCATTAAGAGCAGGTAAAAAAATTAATAACAACCACAGTTTCTTCATAATGATTATTGAAGTTACAAATGTAATAAGCTATTGTTTGCTATACATTTTGACTTGTGAATAATTTTAATGTAATCAGTTTATATTATTAGTGTTAAAGCTGTTTATATTAAATAAGCGCTTTAATCAAACTTCCAATATCGTAATCACTTAATTTAACTGCATATTAGTTTTGCATTTTCTATGGTTTCATCAAAGAAGAATGTACACATTGCATTAGTTGGCAACCCTAACAGCGGCAAATCATCTTTGTTTAATGCACTTACCGGCTTAAACCAAAAAGTAGGCAATTTTCCGGGTGTTACGGTTGATAAAAAAACAGGTTTTTGCATGTTGAATGATGAGCTTGCCTCTACCATTATTGATCTGCCTGGCACTTACAGCCTTTACCCCCGCAGAGCAGATGAATGGGTTGCTTATAAAGTGCTGATGCATGCTGATGAACAGGTGCATGCTGAAGTAATTTTATTAATAGCTGATGCCAGTAATTTAAAGCGCAACCTTCTTTTTTGCTCGCAGGTTATTGATCTGAAATACCCGGTTGTTATTGCTTTAACCATGGTAGATATTGCCCGCAAGAACGGAACTGAAATTGACATTGCGGGCTTGTCAACTGAATTAGGGGTGCCTGTAATTCCTGTTAACCCAAGAAAAAATAAAGGCATATTGCAATTAAAGAAAGCACTTGCATTAACCGCCAGGCAAAATCAAATATCAGCGCAAAGAGATTTTATAAATAACCGCCAACTAGCGCCGGCTGCAGTTGATAAAGTAAGAAATATGTTTCCTGAATTAAGCGATTATGCGGGCATTCATTATCTCATCAACCATGAAAATTTTCCTTTGCCTGCAACCATGCAGCAGTTAATTGAACAAACGGAAACTGATAATAAATTTAATCCTTCCAAAACCCAGGCAGAAGAAATACTGCAACGCTACGGCCGCATAAAACAGCTGATGCAGCAAAATGTTGTTGAACCAGATCCTTTACAACGCAAATTGTTTACAGAAAAACTGGATAATCTTTTACTACATCGTGTGTGGGGTTATGTAACATTATTAACTGTATTGTTTCTTTTATTTCAAAGTATATTTTCACTGGCGCAATATCCTATGAATGCAATTGACTGGAGCTTTGCGCAATTAAGCGGCTGGCTTAATAATATATTGCCATCTGCGTGGTGGAGCGATCTTATAATTAACGGATTGGTCGCTGGTTTAAACGGCATACTTGTTTTTGTGCCGCAGATAATGATATTGTTTGGATTAATAACCTTGCTTGAAGACACAGGCTACATGGCACGCATAAGTTTTTTAAGTGATAAGCTGATGCGTAAAGTAGGTTTAAATGGCAAAAGCGTTATGCCGATGATAAGCGGCTTTGCATGCGCTGTGCCTGCAATTATGACGACACGCAATATTGAAAACCGCAAAGAGCGGCTGCTTACAATTTTAGTAACACCATTAATGAGTTGCAGTGCACGCTTACCTGTTTATACAATTTTAATTGCATTGGTTGTACCCACTAAATATTATTTTGGATTCTTGAGTTTGCAGGGTTTGGTGATGATGGGTTTATATTTATTAGGATTGATTTTTGCGCTTGTTGTGAGTTACGTTTTTAAGTTTATTATAAAGCTGAAAGAGAAAAGTTATTTTATTCTTGAGCTTCCGGTTTACCGCTCACCAAGATGGAAAAATGTTGGTATAACCATGATTGAAAAGGCAAAGATTTTTGTTACAGACGCAGGACGTGTTATTTTGTTAATAAGCTTGTTGCTTTGGTTTTTAAGCAGCTTTGGGCCACCATCACGCATGCATAAGGTTGATGCAAAGTATGCAACAGCGCAGCAGCAGAATAATTCTTCAACTCAAACTGCATTAATAAATAAAGAATATAAATCAGAAAAGCTGCAGAATTCTTTTGCAGGCATTTTAGGTAAAGCAATTGAACCGGTTATTAAGCCGTTGGGTTACGATTGGAAGATTGGTATTGCATTAATAACTTCTTTTGCGGCACGTGAAGTTTTTGTTGGAACAATGGCAACATTATATAGCGTAGAAGATAAAGACAATAAAACTTTGCGGCAAAAAATGCAAAGCGCCGTTAAAGAGGATGGCACCAAAGTTTATACTTTACCTGCTGCTTTATCGCTAATGGTGTTTTATGTTTTCGCCATGCAATGTATGAGCACGCTTGCCGTAGTAAAGCGCGAAACCAGGACATGGAAATGGCCTGCTGTTCAGTTTATATATATGACAGGATTGGCTTACGTAATGAGTTTGCTGGTGTATCATATTTTTTAATCTTTTTTTATTGGCTCATCTGATACAGGTTCTTTAGGATTAAAGTAATGCCATAAAAGCGCTGAGATTTTTCTTGTCAGCAACCATGCTTCATTATTGTACTGCCAGCTTGTGTCTTTATTATTTTTTGTAAAGATTGAAACTATGTAAGGATTGGTTTTCCCTTTCACATACATTACTTCATTCCTGTTTTCATCAAGCGCACCATTTTTATCAGCAACAAAAACTCCCGGTGGAATTTGTGATATGGCTACTTCATCCCAATATTGTCTTCCTAATAAGCGCAGCATTTTTTCGCTGGATGTTTTACTTAGCATTGTTCCATTTACAATCTGTTGCATAATGGTTGCAATTTCATGTGGCGTTGTTTGTCCCCAGCCGTATTCGTTTCTGTTATTTTCTCTGCCTGGTGTTCTGCTGTTAACTCTTGTATCTTTATAGCCCAGACTATCAAGTATTGTGTTGATTTGTGTTCCTCCACCGGCTAAACCCTGCAACCACAAGCTTGCACAATTATCACTTATTGTAAGCATTAGCATCATCACTTTACTTAATTCAATTGTTGCGCTGTCTTTAAATCTTGAAAGAATATCATCGCCTTCATTGTAAAATAAAGAATCAGTATAGGTTACACGCTGATGATAATCCAATTCGCCTTTTTGAATTTTATTCATAATGCCGATCAGGATTGAAATTTTTACAATGCTGGCTGTTGGAAAAACTGTATCTGCGTTTATTGCAACAATTTTGTTATGTTTTAAATCATGTACATAAATACCAATTTCTCCGTTAAAGCCTTGTATCAATTGTGTTAACTGTTTGCTGAGTTTGTTGTCTGTTTTTTGGGCAATGCCATTAAACATTAAGAACATAAACAATATAAAAATTGTACAGCGCATAAGTATAATTTAAATGAAGATAATAATTGGATACCTACATTTTTTAATTGATCTATACATTTGTTATATGAATAAAATCGCAGTGATACCTGCACGTTATGCTTCCGTCAGATTTCCAGGAAAATTGATGCAATTACTAAGTGATAAAACAATCATTACAACAACTTATTTAAATACAGTTGCAACAAATTTATTTGATGATGTATTGGTTGTAACTGACAGCGAAATTATTTATGATGAAATAAAAAAACATAACGGCAATGTTGTGGTGAGCAAAAAGCAACATGAAAGTGGCAGCGACCGTATTGCTGAAGCCATTAAAAATATTGATTGTAATATTATATTAAATGTGCAGGGTGATGAGCCTTTTATTGATAAGCAAACTTTACAATCATTATTAAACGTTTTTGATGATGAGGCAGTGCAGGTTGCCAGTTTAATGCATGAAATGTTTGAACAGGCTGATATAGAAAACTCTAACAACGTAAAAGTAGTTACAGATAAAAATTTAAATGCATTGTTGTTTAGCCGTTCTATAATACCTTTTGTAAGAGATAAGCATATTGCGGCAAATTATTATAAGCATGTTGGCGTGTACGCTTACAGGAAAAATACATTATTGCAGTTTACCAAATGGCAACAAACACCGCTTGAAATAGCAGAAAAATTAGAACAGTTGCGTTATCTTGAAAATGGTGTTCAGATCAAAATGGTAGTAACGCAACATATAAGTATTGGCATTGATACGCCCGATGATTTACAACTTGCAAAGCAATTTCTTGCAGAACAAAAAAGAAATGTACGTTTATAATTGTCGCTTGATGAAAGCTGCTTTTTTGATGAATAGAAAATTTAATGAATTCATAAATAATCTTAAATAAAATATTGCAATCTTAATTTCATAATAACTATTTTTATTGCTATCACATTAAATCAAAATCTTGCTATATGTCTCAACGCAGAAATTTTTTAAAACAATTAGGTGGTTCCGCTTTATTATTAGGTGCAGGTTCATTAAAAGCCTTGCAGCAAAAGAACGTCATGAACAAATCAAATTACAGCATCAGAAAAAATATTCACCAAATGATAAAGTGCGCATTGCAGGTATAGGCATGGGCATTATGGGTTATAATGATGTGAACGATGCCATAAAAGTACCAGGTGTTGAACTGGTTGCCTGTTGTGATTTATATGACGGAAGATTAGCGCATGCAAAAGAATTGTATGGCAGTAATATTTCTACGGTTAAACATTATGAAGATATTTTATCAAGGAAAGATATTGATGCGGTGATTGTTGCCACAAGCGACAACTGGCATAGCCGCATTTGTATGGATGCAATGAAAGCAGGCAAAGCAGTGTATAGTGAGAAGCCAATGGTGCACCAGATAAAGCAGGGATGGGA
>CAZZXW010000214.1:0-6038 GCA_964658095.1 uncultured Parafilimonas sp.
GCAGTTATGGTAAATGAATTCAGCGCATCTGCATCTGAAATTTTTGCTGCAGCTATACAGGATTACAAACGAGGTATTATTGTTGGTTCTGACACGTATGGTAAAGGAACAGTACAACGCACTTTACCTTTAGGAAAGCCGCTTGATGTTTTTAGCGGGCAAACAGAACACGGCACTTTAAAACTTACGTTTGAAAAATTCTATCGCATCAATGGTGGTTCAACACAATTGAAAGGCGTTACACCAGATGTTACTTTTCCGGATGAATATGATTACTTGAAACTTCGTGAGAAGGATCAGCCATCAGCATTAGGCTGGGATCAATTGCAGAAAGCAGATTATACAACTTTCAACTCCGGCATTAACTGGAATGATGTAGAGCAAAAAGCACAGGCACATATTAAGTCTGATTCATCATTCAGCATAATAATCAAAAACTCAAAATGGCTTAATGATAATGTTGATAAAGATTATAGCCTTAATCTTAATGATTATCAGCAAGAGCAAAGCACTATTAAAAAATATGTAAAGCAAGATGATAGCCTGGCACATTTAAAAACGCCAATGGATATTGAACCTGCTGCTGCAGATCATGATAAATATTATAATAATACAGACAGCGCTAAAGGTGGCCGTTATCTGCAATGGTTAAAAAATGTACAGAAAGATCTGTATATAAATGAAACCGTTAACGTGATAAATCAAATGCGTAAATCAAAATAAAAAATATTAATTTAAAATTCAGCCTCTGTTTTGCAGGGGCTTTTTTATAAATTTTATGCAGGAAAATACAAGAAAATGGCTGGCTGTTTACACAAAGCCACGTTGGGAAAAAAAGGTTAATACCAAGCTTTTAAATAAGGGGGTTGAAAGCTGGTGCCCTGTGCAAAAACTGCAGCGGCAATGGAGCGACAGAAAAAAAATAATTGAAGACCCACTTTTTAAATCCTATGTGTTTGTGCACATAGAAGACACAGAACGAACTAAAGTGCTTATGACGGAAGGCGTAATACAATTTATATATTATCTTAAAAAGCCGGCAGTTATAAGAGATGAAGAAATACAATTGATACGTTCCTATTTGCTTGAAAAAGATGTGCAGATTTCGGTGCAGAATTTAAAGCAATTCGAAGAAAAGGATCTTGTTGTTATAAGCAAGGGCGTATTTATGGACAGCGAAGGTGTAGTGATAAAAAGCGGCAAAAGAAAAGTGTATGTGCGCCTTGAAAGCTTAGATCAATTGATGGTGGTTGAATTTCCAACAACACATCTTGAACATAAATTTTCAAACTGATGTTTTACAATTATGCTATAGTTATCTTTTTTATTTTTGCGCATGTTTTCTTTGTTCCGTTCATCTAAGGCAACGCCTGATCTTTCTTTTATTTCTGTAGATATGCATTCGCATCTTTTGCCCGGCCTTGATGATGGGCTGCAGGAGATGGAACAAACAATAGCGTTTGGCAAAGAGCTGCAACAACTGGGTTATAAAAAACTAATCTGCACGCCACATATTCTTTCAGGCGTATATAATAATTCACCGCAAACTATTTTACCTAAACTTGAGCTGGTGCGTACAGCATTTGCCGAAGATAAACTGGATATGCAGGTTGAAGCAGCGGCAGAATATATGGTTGATGGAGATTTGGAAAATTATATAAGTGAAGGCTTGCCCTTGCTTACGTTTGGCAAGAATTTAATATTGATAGAAATGTCTTATGCCGCGCCTTCCAATAATATTGAACAGGTAATTTTTCAATTAAGGCTTAAAGGGCTTCAGCCTGTGCTTGCACATCCGGAGAGGTATAATTACTACACATCAAACCCGGCACAATATGAACGCTTTATTGATTTAGGCTGTTTACTACAAGTAAATATTTTGTCATTACTTGGATATTATGGTGAAGCAGCAAAACATACTGCACAAAATCTGCTTAAAAAAAATCTAGTAAGTTTTGCAGGAACAGATATGCATCATGATAATCACCTGAATGCTTTAAAAAAACTTGCTTCAAGAAAAAATTTTTATAAGCTGTTTGAAAATATCGAATTAAAAAACAAAGAACTATTATAACCATGCTGCGCATTTTAATTGATATGGATGATGTAATGGCTGATACCGTTAAGCGTTTTTTAGATTGGTATGAAAGGGATTTTGGAGTGCGCTATACAAAAGAACAATTGCATGGCACCAAGCTAAGCGAAATTGTGCCTGCAGAGCATAAACAAACGGTATTAATGTATCCTCATCAAAAAGGTTTTTTTAAAGATTTACCCGTTATTGAAGATAGCAAAGAAGTTATAGAAGCGTTGAATAAAAAGCATGAAGTTTTTATAGTATCTGCAGCCATGGAATTTAAGCATTCTTTCTATGATAAGTTTGAATGGCTTGATGAGCATTTTCCTTTTATACCATGGAAGCGACGTGTGTTTTGCGGCGATAAAACCATTGCAAAAGGCGATGTGCTGATTGATGACCATGATTTTAATCTGTCTGTTTTTGCAGGAAGAGCCATCGTATTTACAGCACCGCATAATGTGCATTATACAGAATATGAAAGATTAGACAGGTGGCTTGACGCACATCATTTTTTTGAAGATGATTTAGAAAAATCAAAATAAAAGCCAATAAAAAAAGCCTTCTCAGCGGAGGGCTTTTTTTATATAAGTTGTAGTAGTTATCCATTCATGCTTGCAAGAAATTCTTCATTGCTTTTTGTGCCACGCATACGTTTCAGCAATTCGCTCATTGCTTCTTCTGTGTTCATATCATTCATATAAAGCCGAAGAATATTCATGCGTTGCAATACATCCCTGTCAAGCAATAAATCATCACGTCTTGTTGAAGAAGCCACAAGGTCAATAGCCGGAAAAATACGTTTGTTGGCAAGTCTTCTATCAAGCTGTAATTCCATGTTACCCGTACCTTTAAATTCTTCAAAGATTACTTCATCCATTTTACTGCCCGTATCAATTAATGCCGTAGCAAGTATAGTTAAAGAGCCGCCATTTTCTATTTTTCGCGCAGCCCCAAAAAACTGCTTTGGTTTTTGCATGGCATTAGCTTCAACACCGCCACTTAGTACTTTACCGCTGGCAGGTGCAACTGTATTGTGTGCACGGGCAAGACGTGTAATGCTATCCAGTAAAATAACTACATCATGCCCGCATTCAACCAGGCGCTTAGCCTTTTGTAAAGCAATCGTTGAAACCTTTACATGTTTTTCTGCAGGCTCATCAAAAGTAGAAGCAATAACTTCTGCCTTTACGCTACGTTCCATATCGGTAACTTCTTCAGGGCGTTCATCAACCAGCACAACCATTAAATAGCATTCAGGATGGTTGGCTGCAATGGCATTGGCCACTGCTTTCAGCAACATTGTTTTACCTGTTTTTGGTTGAGATACTATTAATCCACGCTGGCCTTTTCCAATAGGTGTAAAAAGGTCAATTATTCTTGTTGAATAATCGCTTGGTGTGGTAAAGAGGTTTAATTTTTCGTGTGGAAACAAAGGCGTTAAGTAATCAAAAGGCACACGATCCCTAACTTCATCAGGGCTTTTTGAGTTAATGGTTTCAACCTTTAATAAAGCGAAATATTTTTCACCTTCTTTAGGTGGACGAACAGCACCGAAAACAGTATCGCCGGTTTTTAATCCGAACAATTTTATTTGGGAAGGCGATACATAAATATCGTCAGGCGATGATAAATAATTGTAATCGCTGCTGCGTAAAAAACCATAACCATCAGGCATCATTTCTAAAACACCTTCAGCCTGTATAATGCCATCAAACTCTACATTAAAAGCAGTGTCTTTACGGCTGCTTAACTGTTTTGTTGAAGCAGGCTCTGCTATGTCTTCATCGTTTTCATCAGGAAAAACTATCGGCTCATCATCACCAAGCATGCTTAACAGGTTAGCACCCATTTTTGTAAGCGACTCATCTTCTGTAATTCCATTGTTATCTTCTGTTGCAGTAGTTTGTTCTGCTACCGGTTCATCTGAATCTTCTTTTTGTTTAACCTTCTGGCGTGCACGCTTTGGTTTTTCGCCATCCTGGTCATTATGGTTTTTTTCATCTTTTGAAACTTTATTTGTGTTTCCGTTAGATGTTTCCGTCATAACCTCTGCTTCTTCCGTAGAATTTGCAGTGCTTGCTTTTATTGTGCGTTTACGTTTTGGTTTTTCTGCGCCATTGCCATTAGCGGCTGGCGTTAAAGCCTGTTTATCGAGAATCTTATAAATTAAATCCTGTTTGTTAAGCTGTTTTGCATCGGGTATGCTTAAGTGCTCTGCTATATCATGAAGTTCTGGCACCAGCATGTCGTTCAATTGAAGAATATCGTACATAAAATAAATTCCTTTGGAAATAATAATTTCTAAAAAATGATGGAGAAATTTTGTTGGTTAATCAGAAACAATCGAGTGTATTGATTGGGCGTTATCCTTGTTTCTGCTGCAATATTACATTAAAAAATCAAAATCAAATAAATTTTTACAGAACAGGTTTTAAATAAGCATTGGCTTAATAAAATCTTATTTATAATTAGTGAAGTGTTGTTTTATCTATGCATATAAACCTTTTGTCGCAATTGTTGCACATACGTATTTTATTTAATTTTTTGTCTGGTACTTTGTATAAATGAAGTTAAGCTGGTTAAGCAAAAAATGGGTTATTGTTGTATTGCATGTTACATGTTGGATTATTCTTTTTTCACTACCGTTTTTACTACGTTCTTATACAAGAGATGAACATAAAACACACCAGCCGGATGATACTGCGTTTTTATATTTTTATTTTATAGGCAGCATTGTTTGGATTGCCTTGTTTTATATACATGCTCATGTTTTTTTAAGATTGATACAGCGTAAAAAAAAGGTTGCCTTATTTATCGGTTTCGAGGTTGCGGCACTTGCCGGTGTGTATATTCTTCATTGGTTGTATTTTATGTTTTTTGTTACGCAATCACATTTTAAGCCGGCCAATTTTTTTGTGTATAATATATTTCCTTATCTCTTTATTCTTGCCAGCAGCACAGCGTACGCAATGGTTTTAGAACGGCAGCGTACAACCCAAATTGCACAGCAAAGGGAAACAGAAACGCTTAAAACAGAATTGCTGTTCTTACGCTCACAGGTTAGCCCGCATTTTATGTTTAATGTATTAAATAACATGGTTGCACTGGCAAGAAAAAAATCTGATTTGCTGGAACCTTCACTTATAAAATTATCTGCATTAATGCGCTACATGTTGTATGAAACAGATGAAGAAAAAGTTCCGCTTGAAAAAGAGGTAGAATATATTCAAAGCTATATTGATTTACAACGGCAGCGTTTCGGAAAAAATCTTACAGTAAATTCATCGTTTGAACATATTGATTGCTTAAAAGAAATTGAACCTATGTTGTTAATTCCGTTTGTTGAAAATGCTTTTAAGCACGGAACCGGTATGATTGAAGCGCCGGAAATAAACATTTGCCTGCAGGAAAAAAATGCACAACTTCAGTTTAAAGTGAGTAATAAATTTAATAATGCAATGATTGAAGTAAAAGATAAAAATTCTGGCATCGGGTTAAATAATGTAAAGCGAAGGCTTAATCTTTTATACGGGAAAAATCATACATTAAAAATAACAGATGACAACAATTGTTTTACTGTTGATCTGCAAATACATCTTTCATAATGCTTAAATGCCTTGCCATTGATGATGAGCCACTTGCGCTTGAACTGCTTGAAGATAATATAAGCAAAGTACCCTACCTGCAACTAACAGCAAGCTGTAACAACCCGCTGCAGGCAATGGAAATTTTACAGCATGAAGAGGTTGATCTCATTTTTCTTGATATACAAATGCCGGGCTTAACAGGCTTGCAGTTTATTCAAACCCTGCAGCATAAACCAATGTTTATTTTAATTACTGCGTATGAAAAATATGCGCTGGAAGGTTATAATCTTGATGTAGTAGATTATCTGGTAAAGCCTGTTGCATTAGAAAGATTTATGAAAGCCTGTAATAAGGCATGGGAATTACATCAG
>CAZZXW010000215.1:0-5103 GCA_964658095.1 uncultured Parafilimonas sp.
TTGTTTGCTGGATGATGTTGATATAGTATCTGCTGTTAAGCAATGGAGCAATCATAATGATATGATTCTTTCAACACTTTGCAAAAATCTTCTTGATCGGAAGCTATATAAAAGCAGATTGCAGACTGAACCTTTTGATGAAGCAGAAATTCTAAATAAAAAGAAAATTATTGCTGGTAAATTTAAAGTCTCAATTGAAGAAGCATCTTATTTTATTTTCACAGGCCAGGCGATAAATACAACATATCAATTGCAGGATGAGCGTATCAATATTTTGTATAAAGATGGAACGTATCGTGATATTTCAGAAGTTGCAGATCCGCTTATACATAAAACACTTTCAATGCCGGTTAAAAAATTTTACATTTGTCAATTAACGTAATGCTGCACATAATTTAAATCAGGTTTGCGTTACTTTAGAAATAATTATTATGAAGATAAATGCAGAGCGCATTGCTTTATTAATCAACGGCACCGTTGAAGGCGATTGTAAAACCGAGGTTAGCTCTTTTGGTAAAATTGAAGAAGCTAAACAAGGCCAGCTCGCATTTCTTGCCAATCCTAAGTATGAAGATTATTTATACACTACCAATGCTTCAATAATAATTATAAATGAAACCCAGGAATTAAAACAGCCTGTTGCCGCAACACTTATTCGTGTAACAGATGCTTATTTGGCTTTTGCATCTTTGTTACAAAAATACCAGGAGATGATGCAGGCTCAATTACAAGGCATTCAGCAACCAAGCTATATTGATGCAAGTGCATCACTTGGCAAAAATGTTTTTGTTGGAGCATTTACTTACATCGGCGAAAACGCAATTATCGGTGATGATGTTAAATTATACCCCGGTGTTTATATTGGTAATGATGTAAGCATTGGTGATAACAGCATAATGCATCCTGGTGTAAAAATTTATTTTGGTTGTGTGATTGGTAAACTGGTTACTATTCATGGCGGCACTGTGATTGGAAGCGATGGCTTTGGTTTTGCTCCGCAGAATGATGGCATGTATAAAAAGGTTCCGCAGATCGGCAATGTAATAATTGAAGACAATGTAGAAATTGGCAGCAACACTACTATCGACCGTGCAACGGTTGGCTCAACAATTATACATTCAGGTACCAAACTTGATAATCTTGTACAAATAGCACACAATGTAGAAGTAGGTAACAATACTGTTATAGCAGCGCAGTCTGGCATAAGCGGCAGTACCAAACTTGGTAACAATATCATGATCGGTGGGCAGGCCGGTATTGTTGGTCATTTACAATTAGCAGACGGAACTAAAGTAAATGCACAAAGTGGTGTTACAAAATCCATCAAGCAAAAAAACACTGCCGTTACAGGTTCACCTGCGCATGATTATACCAGTGCTTTACGCAGCCAGGCTTTAACACGTAATCTACCTCAATTGGAAAAAAGAATTGCAGAACTTGAAAAATTAGTACAGCAGTTAATGCAGGAAAAGGTAAGTTTCTCTTAAATCATTAGACAAATAACAGCTTGTTTAAAGCAATATTCTTCCATAATTTTTATATCTTATTTTTGCCCACCCGGAAAATTGTTCAGTACTCATATTTATTCAGGTATTCAACCGGTTAAATAATTATTAATGGATAATAATTTTAATCCAGATAAACAACATACTCTTTCAAAGGCTGCCAACATAAGCGGCACAGGCTTACATACAGGTGCTTTGGTTGATATGAATATTACACCGGCACATCCTGGTTTCGGCATACAGTTTCAGCGTATTGATTTACCTGGTTCACCAATCATAAAAGCAGATTGTGATTTGGTTACTGATACCAGCCGTGGCACCACGCTTCAGGTTGGTGATGCTAAAGTAAGCACAGTTGAACATATACTTGCAGCGCTTGCAGGCATGGCTGTTGATAATGCTTTGATTGAACTTAACGGGCCCGAAATACCAATTGGTGATGGAAGTTCTCAGCCATTTATTGAAATAATTGAAGAGGCTGGTGTTACTGAACAGGAGGCTGCAAAAGCCTGGTATAGCCTTGAAGAAAACATTTATCATTATGATGAAGAAAAGCGCGTAGAGATGACTGCCTTGCCTTCAACCAACTACCAGATAACAACGCTTATTGATTTTAACAGCCCTGTGTTGGGCACGCAACACGCCGGTTTAAAAAATATAAAAGATTTTAAAACAGAAATTGCTCCGTGCAGAACTTTTTGTTTTTTACATGAACTTGAAATGCTGCTTGATAATAACCTCATCAAAGGCGGCGATATAAATAATGCAATTGTTATAGTTGATAAGAAAGTTGATAACGATGAATTAAAACGATTAAAAAAAGTTTTTAAAAAAGATAAGATAGAAGTTAAGAGCGAAGGTTATTTAAACAATCTTGAATTACGTTTTCCCAATGAGCCTGCACGGCATAAATTGTTGGATGTTGTGGGTGATCTTGCATTGATTGGTTATCCTATTAAAGCACGCATTATTGCAAATCGGCCTGGTCATAGCTCTAACGTTGCATTCGCAAAAAAAATAAAGCATTATATAAAAAGAAACAAACAGGTAAAAGATGTGCCGGTGTATGATCCCACACAACCGCCTGTTTATGCATTTGATTACATTGAAAAAACATTGCCGCACCGTTATCCCTTTTTAATGGTTGATAAAATAATTGAGTTAACCGGCACACGCATAGTTGGAATAAAAAATATAACTTTTAATGAATGGTTTTTTGCAGGGCATTTTCCTTCAAACCCTGTAATGCCAGGTGTTTTGCAGGTTGAAGCACTAGCGCAAACTGGTGGTATTTTATGTATAAATGCTATGCCTGCCGGTAAATATGATACATACTTTTTAAAGATTAACAATTGCAAATTCAAGCAAAAAGTAGTGCCCGGCGATACAATGATTTTAAAAATGGAATTGAACGCTCCTATACGCAGAGGCATTTGTGATATGAAAGGTACCGTTTATGTTGGCGGAAAAGTTGCCACTGAAGCCGACCTTGTTGCACAGCTTGTAAAAGTTGGCTGATACCAATTTAGCTTTACTTTAAATATGAACATTTAACTTTGCACGTTAAACACAAAATCAGCTAAAAGCTTAAGTATAAGAATGATCCATCCGCATACGTATATACACCCAGATACAAAGCTTGCTGAAAATGTAAAAATTGATCCGTTTACCGTAATTCACCAGGACGTTGAAATTGGCGAAGGCACATGGGTTGGTAGTAATGTTACAATAATGGATGGTGTGCGCATTGGTAAAAATTGCCGCATCTTTCCGGGTGCAGTTATAGGCGCTGTGCCACAGGATTTAAAATTTAAAGGTGAACAAACAACTGTTGAAATTGGCGATAATACAACTATCAGAGAGTTTGTGACTATACACCGCGGTACACGTGATCGCTGGAAGACTTCAGTTGGTAACAATTGCCTTATTATGGCATATAGCCATATTGCGCATGATTGCTCGGTTGGTAATAATTGCATCATGAGTAATAACAGCCAGATGGCAGGCCATGTTGTAATGGCTGATTATGCCTGGGTTGCAGGTTTTACAGCCATACATCAATTTGTAAAAATTGGTCAAAGCGCATTTATTGCAGGCGGAAGCCTTGTACGTAAAGATGTTCCGCCCTATATAAAAGCTGTACGAAACCCTTTGAGTTATGGCGGTGTAAACAGTGTTGGTTTAAAGCGCAGAGGATTTTCGCTTGAAAAGATAAACCAGATACTGGATATGTATCGCACCATTTATAACAAAGGGCTTAATACTTCAAAAGCGCTTGAGTTTATTGAAGAAGAAATGGCTGCCAGCGATGAGCGGGAGGAGATTCTTAGTTTCATCCGCGAAAGTGAGCGTGGCATTATTAAACGTTATGCAAAAACGGATGAAGATGATGAGTAGCCACAGATCATCTTATTACTTACATCAACAATGAAAATAATTCTTAATAATGCCGGCAAGCGTTTTAGCCGTGAATGGATTTTTCGCAATCTTAATTATGACTTTACATTCGAAAAATCTTATGCAATTATTGGCGCTAATGGAAGTGGTAAAAGCACATTATTACAGGTTTTATCTTCTGCTGTAATTTTAAATGAAGGAACCATCGAATGGCAGATTAATAATAACAAACTAAAACCTGAAGATGTACATCAGCATATATCTTTTGCTGCACCTTATTTTGAATTGGTAGAAGAAATGACCGGAAAAGAGTTCCTGTTCTTTCATTCCAAGTTTAAAAAATTCATCAATAATTTTTCTGTTGAAGAAGTTTTAAGCAATGCTGAATTAACTAAATCTGCTAATAAGCAAATTCGGTTTTACAGCAGTGGTATGAAACAAAGATTAAAACTTGCGCAGGCAATATTTTCTGATGTGCCTTTTATTTTGCTTGATGAACCCTGTACCAACCTTGATGAAAATGGGTTTAACTTATATTATAACTGGATTGAAACCTTTTGTAAAAACAGGTTGGTAATTATTGCAAGTAATGATATAAATGAATATAAGTTTTGCAGTGAACGATTGAATATGCAAAACATTAAACTTAAAATATTTTAATGGTGGTGATGATGCATTTTTTGTTGTAATGCTTCTGCGCTTATGGTTTCTTCAACAACAGTTGCTTTGCTTTCCAATACATTAAAAAGTTTTTCTGTTTGCAGGCGCATATAAGTTTCATCTACAAATTTTTTATCCTGTAACATACGGTTGGCATACTCTTCAAGCCAAGGTGCATCATTTACATTTTGATTGCGAAGGTAACCGGTTATTTGTTTAACGGCTGCATCTTTTATTTCCTGCTGTTCAACCGTAATTTTATTTTCACTAACAAGCTTGCTGTTTATTAACGTCCATTTTAATTGGTCTAAAAAAACAGGCAATTCTTTTTCAGCATCTTCAGCAGATTTTGCTTTTTCACCACCTTCTTTAAGCCAGCGTTTTAAAAAGTTTTCAGGAAAGGTTATTTGAACGTGATCAGTTAAAAAATGATATATCTGGTCATGAAGCTGGTTGCGGCTTTGACTGTTATAATAATTTTCTATTTCAACCTTAACAGCATTGCGTAACTCCTCTTCATTTGTAATACTGCTTTCAGGAT
>CAZZXW010000215.1:5113-6019 GCA_964658095.1 uncultured Parafilimonas sp.
CATCCAAATCCGCCTTCTCAACAAAGCCAATTTTTGTTATAGTAAGATTGAAAAATTTCTCTGCATCTTCAATTTTATTTTTATCAAGGCCTAAGTCTTCTAAAATCCATTCACGTTCTTTTTCTTCAAATGCTTTATTAAGCTGAACTAATATAACATCATCCTTTTTTTTGCCTGTTAATTGTTCCTGTGCCTGTTTGGTAAAGTATTTTAAAAGCAACGAATCATCTTTTTCAATTCCGTTTTCAACTGCATTGCCTTGTTCATCAGCTTCAGTAAAATGAAGATTTAAAACCTGTTCTTCATTGTTTATTTCTTCAGGTTCAGTCATTTTACCATATTTGGTGCGCATACGGTTTATTTCTTCATTCACCATTTCTTCAGTTACTTCAACCTTATAAAAAGTAACATTCAGAGCATCTGTATTAACATCAAAATCAGGCTTTAAACCAATCTCAAAAGCAAAAGCATAATCGCTTGGATTATTAATATCCAGCATACGTGAATCTGTTTCAAGCGGAAGCGGTTGCGCAAAAATTTCAAGCTGCTCATTACCTAAATAATTGTTCAGCTCTTTTTCTACAGTGCGTAAAATTTCTTCTGTAAAAACAGACTGTCCATACATTTTTTTTATTAATCCTGATGGAACCATCCCTTTTCTAAAACCTGGGATATTTGCACTTTTTGCGTATGTTTTTAAGCTCTTTTCAAATGAAGGCAGGTAATCATTTTTTTCAAGATTAACGGTTAGCTTATCATTTAATGTTCCGATATTCTCACGTGTAATTGTTGCCATGCTGTAAGTTAAAAAAGTGCGGATGATAGGAATCGAACCTACATGCCTTGCGGCGCCAGATCCTAAGTCTGGTGCGTCTGCCAGTTTCGCCACATCCGCAAACGGGGCGC
>CAZZXW010000216.1:0-5958 GCA_964658095.1 uncultured Parafilimonas sp.
CAATATTGAAGGGGGCGAATACACCTTCCGGGCAGCCAATATCATTGGCCCATTTCTCCTGGATGTTCAGCCATGTTTGCTTCCAGTCTGTGGGATATTTTTTATGCCATTCAATTACATTATGAATGCATTGATAAAATTCGCTTTGCTGTGGAATTATTTTTAGCGCTTCATTGATAATAAAATTTATGTCTGATGAAACAAATGTTTGCGTGTACATCGCACCAACAAAGACACCGCCGTACCAGCCGTCGCCATAATTCATGATGTGACCGATCTTGTCACTGATTGCCGATGCAGTGTTCGGCATTGCAGGGCTCATCAACCCTGCAAAATCACTTTCAATTTGATAGTCTATACAATCTGCATGTGGGTTATTTTTCCAGTACCCACTTTCCGGCGCTTTTATGCCGTGTAAAATATTATAACGGCCAGCCTGGTTTGCATGCCATAACATATAACCTGCGTTTGCAAATGCATTTGCAAATGAATCTACCGGCGCATCCAAGCCATATTTTTCAAACACATCAACAAAAGTTAGATCCATATATAAGTCATCATACAAACCTGCGTTGTTAATCATGTTGTCTTTTATCAAACCATCATGCCACATCAGCTTTTGATAATCGCCGATGAATGTTCCATTAAAACGAAATTCATAAGGGCCGCCAAACGTAACACCAATTGTTTGTCCAGCCCAACCACCTTTAATTTTATCTTGTAAAATTTCTTTAGAAATTTTTATGGTTGATGATTGAGCATTTGCATCAAACAAAACAAAAACATACAATAAAGAAGTAATTATTTTTTGCATGATAATATGATTATACTATAATCTTATAATCCGGTGAATCCCGGTTCAGACCTATACGGCGCAGATGCTTGTGCACCTAATCTCGTTACAGAAATTGATGCAGCAATATTTGCAAACCGAACTGCTTCTTCAATTGATTTTTTTTCTGACAATGCAACAGCTAATGCACCATTAAAAACATCACCGGCTGCGGTTGTATCAACAGCATTTACTTTGTTTGTTGATATTAAATTGAACTGATTATTTGCATACAACAACGCACCTTCTTCGCCTAATGTTATAATGACTGTTTTAATTCCTTTTGCAGATAAAACATTTGCGGCTTGCTTTGCTGAATTAATATCTCTTACTTCAATGCCTGAAAGCATTGAAGCTTCCTTTTCGTTTGGTGTGATGATAGAAATCTTACTTAATAATTCATCAGATAAAGCACAAGCCGGCGCTGGATTTAAAATAAACGTTTTATTGTTTTGCTTTGCGATAGTTGCAGCATATTCAATTGTTTTAATTGGTATTTCGAGCTGAACTAAAATTATATCAGCCTGTTTCAAAACATGTTCAAGTGTTAATACATCATCCAATAATAAATTTCCGTTTGCACCTTGGGCAACAGCAATACAATTTTCACCTTTTTCATCAACTGTTATCAATGCAACACCGGAAGGGTTTTTATCATCAATAAAAACAAAATCAGTATTAATATTTTCTTTGTTGAATAATTCAATTGCTTCTTTGCCAAACACATCGTTTCCAACTTTTGCAATAAAGGTTACATCGCCATTTAACCGGGCAGCAGCAACAGCTTGGTTAGCACCTTTGCCGCCTGCATTCATAAAAAAATTTCCACCTAAAATAGTTTCACCAGGCGCAGGCAAATGCTCCGTTTTAATAACCATGTCTGTGTTGGAACTTCCAATAACAAGAATCATTAGTAATTATGAATTATAAATGATGAGTGATTTTTTGATCGTTTTACAAATTCATCTTCTTCATTTCATCAACTGCATAATCAACAGCTCTTGCCGTTAAAGCCATATAAGTTAATGATGGATTCTGGCAAGCTGTTGATGCCATGCATGCACCATCTGTAACAAAAACGTTTTTTACATCCCACACCTGGTTATGTTCATTTAAGATAGAAGTTTTTGGATCTTTTCCCATTCTTGCTGTGCCCATTTCGTGAATGCCCAAACCTGGTGCCTGCCCGTTATCATAAGCTTCAATGTTTTTAAAACCTGCTTTCTCCAACATTTCACTTCCACTATTTAAAATATCTTTCAGCATGCTTAATTCATTCGTCTTGTATTCACAATCTATTTCAAGCTGCGGTATTCCCCATGCATCTTTTTTATCTTTACTTAATGAAACTTTGTTTTCATAATAAGGTAAACATTCACCCATGCCCGTCATCCACATATCCCATGGACCTGCTTCTGTCATTTGTTCTTTTAAAGGTGCACCAATAGTATCATCTGTAACATTGCCCTGCCTTCTTGAACCGCCGGCTGCAATAGCAAAACCACGTATAAAATCTTTTTGCTTGTCATCATTCAGATTTCTAAAACGCGGAATATAAATACCTGTTGGTCTTCTGCCATAATAATATGAATCCTGGAAACCATCATACGATGCTTCAAGATGACCGCGGTAATTATGATCCATTAAATAACGGCCAAGCACATCATTCGTATTACCTAAACCATTTGGAAATTGATTTGATGTAGAGTTCATCAATATCAATGTTGTGTTGATGGTACCAGCATTAACGAAAATAATTTTTGAAAAATAATCTGTTGTTTGTTTTGTATTTGTATCGATGACACGCACCCCGGTTGCCTTATTTGTGTTGGCATCATAGATAATAGAATGTACTACAGAGAATGGCTGCAGCGTTAAATTATTTGTTGCTTTTGCGGCCGGAATAGATGCTGAAACACTGCTGAAATAACCGGCAAACGGACAACCTCTCACACACAAATCACGATACTGGCAAGGGCCTCGGCCATTTAAACCTTTTGAAAGATTTGCAGTGCGTGAAATAATTACATGCCTGCCTGCAAAATTTTTTTCTGTTTGTTCTTTAAAATGTTTTTCGATGCAATTCATTTCCATCGGTGGCAAAAATTCTCCGTCCGGTAAATGTGGAATACCATCTTTATTGCCACTGATGCCCACAAATTTTTCAACATAAGAATACCATGGCGCAATATCTTGATAACGTATCGGCCAATCAACACCAACACCTTGTTTTGCGTTTGCTTCAAAGTCAAGATCACTCCACCGCTGCGTCCATCTTGCCCACATTAAACTTTTACCGCCCACCTGGTAACCACGAACCCAGTTGAAAGGTTTTGTTTGTGTGTAAGGATGCTCATTATCCTTTACAAAAAAATGTTGCGTTGTTTCTGTGAAAGCATAACACTTGCTGATAATTGGATTTTCGTCTAATACTTTTTGGGGAAGATCATTGCGGTGCGGAATTTCCCATGGATCCATTGTTGCTGTTGGATAATCTTTAATGTGCTCCACATTTCTGCCACGTTCCAGCATTAAAACTTTTAAGCCCTTTTCGCAAAGCTCTTTTGCAGACCAGCCGCCCGTCATGCCACTGCCGATTACAATTGCATCAAACGTATGTTGTTCTTTTCCGTTTGAATTTATATTTGGTAAACTATCGTTATTGTTGCCCATTTATACTCAGATTTCTGATTTTATGATGACTGATTTAACTCATTCATCATTCATAATTATTTAGCTGGTTGATGTTGTATCAAATCATCAATCATCTTTTGCACAACAGCAGGTTCAACTTTTTGAACCAGATAATATTGATTGGAAGTATTATCATCAATCCATGTATTGCTTCCATCTTTATCGCTGATAACAATTTTGCCTTGCTTTACATCAAACCATTTTTCATAACCAAGTATGCCAACAAACACAGCTGTTTCATCCCAGCTTTTTCTGCCGGCACTATCTTCCGCAGCTTGTGGAATTGAAATACGAAACACATCTTTCACAGGGCTTTTTTTTATATCATTGTTATGAATGAGCGGCAAACCAACTTTTATTTTTTCACCAATTTCGAAACCTGAAAATAAAACCGGCGTTGGCCAGTTCTCATATACAAATTTTGATGAAGGAAAATCACGATTGATATTAAATTCACTACCTGAAGGAAATTTGCCAGCCATGCTTACCAATTGTTTTACTTTTTGTTTTACCAATTGTTCACCTGTTAAAGGCGAAAACATATCTGCTTTTGATTGCAGTAATTTTTTTAAATTAGTTAAGAAACCAACACTAATAATTGTAACTGATTTATCAGATTGAATGGATAAGATTCTTCTGTATAAAGTAACTGCATCCGGCACATCATTATTACTGTTTATTGAATGAGGATAATTGTTAACAATGCTATCAGTCCAATGTTGCCAATCCCGCAATTCAAGCGCTTCATCTTTAGGAACACCGATCGGAATGTTTGGCCGCTTGAAATAAGTATTTAACACGCTAAACACAGCAGCAACGTTTTTATACTTAGTACTTGCAATGGTTGCAAGAATATTTGCTTTGCCTTCATCAGCAAACGCATGTAATAAAGTAATAGCACCAACATCATCGTAATCAGGGCCCATATCAGAGTCAAAGATTATTGACGTTGTTTGCGGCATTACATCACACATAAAAAATAAACAAGCAACAAGTACAAACCATTTTTTCATACTCGTTTAAGATTGCCAGTTAAAAGTTTTTCGTACATACTCAAGGCTTAATTTCCAATCTTCTTTTACAGGATTTTTCGGCGGATTATCAAACGCTAATTCAATCGCTGCTTTACCAGTATAATTTATATCTTTTAATGCTTTTGAAATGGCAGGAAAATCTGTTGTGCCTTCGCCAACATATTCAGTCCATTTACCATCTGCATATTGATCCCGGATATGCATATACACAATTTTATCTGCATAAGTTTTAATAAACCAAACCGGATCAACACCGGCACGTACAAGCCAGTTTAAATCAGGCCCTAATTTTATATCAGGTATGCGTTTTAATGTTCCTTTCAGATCATGCAAATCATTTGCTACTTCAAACGTGTGGTTATGAAGGTTGGGAGCGATTTTATTTTTGTCACAGACAACTAAAATCTTTTTTAATAATTCTGCCTGCGCATCTAATTCATCTTCTGTTTTTATGTGATGTGCATCGCCAACTGTAATGCCTAACATCGTTCCGCCAATGTTATGTAACCTTTGAGTTACCAATTCAACATCATCTAAAATTTTTTGCTGCTGGTTTTTATCCCACATGTCGCCATAATAAGAACTACCTGTTACCGGTAAGTTATATGTGTGAATCAGGTTATTAAACTTGTCAACTGCACCATCCTGTCTTAATAAAATTTCCATCACTTCAACGCCTTGTAAACCTGCATATTTTAAATCACTGAAAACAGTGTCAAGTATTGGCGTGCAATTCCAATCGGGCGGATAGCGGCTTGCGTAGACCCAAAGGTGCGCATAAACGGGAATGCTGTTTTCATTGAAGAAATTTTTATTTACATTCAACATCAATCCAGCAATTAGTGCGGACGATGCTTTTATAAAGTTTCTTCTTGACGGCATTACAATAAATTAAACTTCCTGCTTGTGTCTTCGTGCTCTTGTGGTTTTATTCTGAACCACAAAGACTGTAATCACGAATAAAAGATTATATCAACTTATTTATTAGGCAAAGCAAACGCAACATAACTATCACCTGACTTTGTACCAAGCTTACCACCACCACAGGCAATAACAACATACTGCTTACCATTAACTTCATAAGTAGCCGGCGTTGCAAAAGCAGCAGCGGGTAATGTTGTTTGCCACAATAGTTTTCCGGTGTGTTTATTAAAAGCCCTGAACATGCGATCTTTTGTTGCACCGATAAATATCAGGCCGCCTTTTGTTACAACAAGCCCACCATAGTTTTCACAACCGGTATTAGCTGGTGCACCGGGAAATTGATTTTCACCTAACGTTTGTTTCCAGACATAATCACCGCTATTTAAATCAATAGCATTAATAACGCCCCATGGTGGTGATAGACCAGGTGCACCTGTTCTCGTATAAAATTTATTATAGCCTGAAATTTCATAA
>CAZZXW010000217.1:0-5939 GCA_964658095.1 uncultured Parafilimonas sp.
GGCAGCAGGCACTAGATCGCTACGTTGCACCAACGCTCAACGCTGCAGCGCATCAGGCCGCATGCAATTCATCCTTGCCCCAAACGATCCAATAGTTTGCTTCACCCACTTGTTCCGCCAAGGTATCATCAATCATATACATATCTACCTGGGTTACAGTAGCTGCCTCAGCTAACTCGATCAGCTTGCTTAAATCTTCTATGGCTTCATCAGTAGAGCCAGCGATATACTCAACAAATTTTAGCTGATCAAAGTTTCCGGCATCATCTAAAATGTCTGCAAAAACTTGCAGCTTTTTACCAGCAACTGATACTACTTCTTGAACATGAGACAGTGATAGATTATCATCAGGCAAAACGATTTTTGTTGCATGCTGCTTGAACACTTCATATAGTTCTGCATCTGCCTGGAAGTGGTGCCCAAGGGCTTCCCAGGGATCAAACGCTTTATTACCTGAATACTTGTCAATGAACTCAATATTGTGAATAATCGTTGTGCATGCAGCATTAAAAGTCGCCTGCTGCATAGCAGTGATCACATGGATGCTTTGTTCCTTATTTACTTTTTTACCAGCTTCAGTATGCTTTACAAACAGATGGTTCATGACAAGGATTTATGCTTGTATTAAATTTAAAAAATCATGCCACCATAAATTTTATTTACTGGCACTTCAATTGAATGTTGATAGGCATGCCGGTTAAGAAAACAGCTTTCCCTTCATTTATAAAGCCAATGCTCTGCACACTCATTAAAGAACCATTCACAAAAGAAGGTTGGTTGTATGAAATTAAATGGGATGGTTACCGCATTGTAGCATATAAACAAAACAACCAGGTTACGCTGCGTTCAAGGTCCGGGCTTGATTATACAGATCGTTATACGGTTGTTACCAACGCCATAAAAAAACTAAAAGGTGATTTTATTATAGATGGTGAAGTAGTTGGTTTTGATGAACAGGGCAACGTCACATTTGACCTGGTGCAAAAAGCAAACCCTGAAGTACCATTGGCTTACTATGTTTTTGATATTGTATTTAATGATGGAAAGAATGTGATGGAACTTCCATTGGTAGAAAGAAAAACAATTCTATCATCACTTGTAGCAGGAAGCGATATCATAAAGTTCAGTGATCATTTCTTTGATGGTATTGCATTGTATGAACAAGCTGAGAAATTAGGCATTGAAGGTGTTGTGGCCAAGAAACAAGACAGCACTTACCAACCCGGCAAACGTGGTAATGACTGGCTTAAAATACCAACGGCAAAGCGACAGGAATTTGTGATTGGCGGCTGGGCTGAATCGTCTAAAGCAAGGTCATTCCGTTCTTTATTATTTGGTGCTTACAACAGCCAAAAACAATTTGAATGGATCGGCAGATCTGGCGGCGGTTTCAAGGAAAGTGAAATGCCTGGCATATTAAAAAAGTTGAAGGCGCTTGAAATAAAACAATCGCCGTTTGTAAACAAAATACTTGACACAAAAGGCGCTACCATCCATTATGTAAAACCAGAGCTGGTAGCCAACTTTAAATTTGCTGCATGGACAGACTCCGGCCGCATAAGAAAGCCTGCAACCTTTCTCGGTTTTCGGCATGATAAAAAAGCAAAAGATGTAGTGCGTGAGGTACCGCTTTCAACAACACAGGAACAAAAAATAATTGAACAACCGTCTAAGCAAAAATCAACACCGGTAATTGAAACATCTGAAAGCAGTAACTGGCCAGAGCTTGAAAAGATTGCTATAACAAGCAAACAGGATTTTACGATTGATGATTGTACAATACAACTTACAAACGTTGACCGTGAGATATGGATAGGCGTAACTAAAGCGCACCTCATCATGTATTATAACAGCATTGCACACTTCATCTTGCCTCACATCAAACATCGCCCATTATCATTACACTTAAAACCGTATTCCGCTGCAAGGCAGGGCTTCTATATAAAAGATATGGAAGGCAGGCAACCTTCGTGCGCTGAAATATTTGCAACCAAAAGAAAACATCCAGTGCCTGGTAAAAGAAACATGATTGATTATATTGTTTGCAATAACACGGCAACGTTGTTATGGCTTATAAATCTTGGGTGCATTGATATAAATCCCTGGTCTTCTACAACCGCAGATTACCTGCATCCGGATTATATAATAATTGATCTTGATCCATCAGATAATGACTTCAAAAAAGTAGTAACAACAGCACTGGCAGCCAAACAATTATTTGATGCACATAATTTAAAAGCGTTTATTAAAACAAGCGGTAAAACAGGCATGCACATTTTGCTTCCATGCCATGGCTTTACATTTCCTGAAGCAAGAACAATTGCTGAAAATATTTGCAACCAGGTACATACCTTAGTGCCTTCAATCACTACTACACAGGTATCTGTAAATCAAAGAGGCACAAACTTATATATTGATCCAAGTCAGAATGATGAGGCAGACACGATTGCCGCAGCATATAGTTGCAGGGCTGCTGTAAGCCCTACTGTATCAACCCCACTACATTGGAAAGAAGTTAAGCTAACACTTAACATGAATCACTTTAGAATTGACAACACACTTAAGCGCCTTCAAAAGCAAGGTGATCTGTTTGCTGATCTGTACAACCCGAAAGTGCAGAGATCAAACAGTAAACTTCTTAAAAGCTTTCTATAATTTATTCTTCTTCAGATGCATGGCCAAGGTGCGCTTCGATATCTTTTCTGTAAGGGCCGTACTTTTTAATGGCTTGCACTATCTCTTCATGGGTATACTGTTTCCATTGTTGATGCAGGTATTCAACTTCTGAACGATCGTTGATATCTACTTTACTTCTGTCGCGGCCATCTTGTGTGTCTTTGTTATCCATATGGTGTGTTCATTTGCTTTTACACTTCAAGATTTAAGCCAACACAGATTTTTTAAGCTTAACAATGGTGAATTTAAAGGAAAACTTCATTTGTTATTAACCAACATATCGAGCTTTTATTCAGTGTCTAAATAGGCTTTTAATTTACCCTTTATCGACAATAATAATAGTTATCATTTCATAGCTTACGATAAAATTTGGTATATGAAAAAAATCAAGCTCACTTCGTTTTTGCTTCTAATCGGCAGCATTTCTTTTGCACAGCAATGGACTGGTGCATCCGGCCTAACAGGAGATTTATACAGAACTGGAGATGTCGGCATAGGAACCTCAACCGTGCCGGCGCCATTAACGGTTTATCAGGCTGCAGGGTTAGGATTGCCATTAAATAGCAATTCAATAATTAAGCAACTTGGCGGATTAACAGGCGCATCAGGTGGCAACAAATTTTATAACTCGCTATGGCTTCGTAGAGTAACTGCTAATGATCCCTCATGGTACTCGACGGTTTTGCACGATGGCATCAGTATTGATGGTAATTATAATACACCGGGTACAAACACCAGAATTTGGTGGGAAAGAAATCCGTCTGCCGCAACTGAATCATGGGGAGACGTTGCAAATACTTGGATGACTTTAAAAGGTCCTAACGGTTATCTGATTGTTGGCAGCCCTGCCACTGGAAACACATCAATATCATTAAGCGTTTCTGCGCAATCTAACGGTTATGGTGTTTTAGAGTGTGTGAGTGCACAAGGTACCAATTATGGAAATATTGTAATCAATCCAACAGGTGGTAATGTATTAATAGGTAAAGCTTCTGAAAATGCTGGAGCAAACTATCTTTTGGATGTTGATGGCACTGAAAGATGTAATAAACTCGTTGTAAACACAACTGGTGCAGACTTCGTTTTCCAAAAAAATTATAAGTTGTTATCTTTAGATTCACTCGAAAATTATGTAACTAAAAATCAACGCTTACCAGGTATAGAATCTGCGAAACAAATGCAGGAGAATGGAGAAGATGTAGGAAGCTTAAATACCAAGCTTCTTCAAAAAGTTGAAGAGCTTACGTTATACCTAATCCAATTGAAACAAGAAAATCAAAAACTTGAGAATCATGTAAATAGACTTGAAAAAAAATCAAATCCTAAGTCATGAAAAATTTATTAGTCCTATTAATTGCATTAACTCCAATACATAATTTATCATGTCAAGTTAGGCAGCTGTCCCAAGTTGGCAACTGTGATCACGAAGATTTTTCAACTTATGATAATACATCAATAACAATCAATAATTGTGTATATGATATTTATCAGGAAACCCCTACAACGAGATCGGTCGCAAATTGGAAAAACTTTAGTGGTAATGCACAGATAAATGCATCAGCACTAAGTAGCATTGATTATTATGTTGTGCTGGATGCGACTCCCGATAATTACGGGTCTTCAATTTTTACAAGCGTCCCGATTCAAAATAATTTTGGGTACACGTTCAAAGTACTAGCTATGGCACCTGAGGGCAGTGGGGAAATCGATGTGCATGGAGAAAACAACTTACCTGAGGAACATTATAATTGCCATGACATTATTTATGATCCTGGACAGGAATTAGCAACTTTTACCATAAGTTCGTCTACATTTACTGTCTATTCATTGCCATATTCTCAAGTTACATTTCCCACTTCTTCAGATCCTTACTATTCACAAGTTTACGTTAGCCCAAAATACCGTAGTGGGACATCACCGTACAAGGTTAATATGAAGTACATTGAACTGTGCCCAGATTGCTCAAGCACCAGAACTTATACATCACAAGCACCTGCATATGCTACAACTTTCGGTTACATATATATGCAATCTCCATTAGGTACAACGGATAAGGCAACAATTGATGCCAATCAAAACACTATTTTCAACGCATATCAACAAGTTGAATTAGACCCGAATACAGAAATCACTCCGGCAAGTTCAGGAAGCTTTGTCGCTGAGATCATAAGTTGTCCAAGTGGTTCCCAAGGTTCTTCGATTAAAACAACGCCAGTTGCACAAAATTCAATTTTCGGCTCATTAAAAAACATTAATGCGGTTTATAGTTACCCAAATCCGGTTCATTCTGTTCTAAACATAGCACTGGACAACGACCAGAAAAATTTTCAATCTTTAAGAGTTATGAATAGTTTGGGTACAATTGTAAGAACTGTAAGTGGTAAAACAAATAAAGTAGTGCAAAATATACAAATGAATGTTGCTGATTTAAACGCTGGCACTTACTTTATCCAGATTCAAACAAAAGATAAAACGTATACTCAAAAAATAGTAAAGGATTAAGGGGTCTCCTTTAAAATAATTATAGAGAAGTTGCAAATGCAACTTCTTTTTCAGTTACACTTTCTTACACATCCATATAAAATTATTTTCTTCAAGCTTGTACGTGTAACCCATGTTGGTGAGTGTAGCAGAAAGATCTGATATGGAAAAATGATACCCTAAATGATCATCAACCAGGCGCTGTATTTCTTTGGATGTAAAAAGATCCGTTGAGGTTTCTTGTGTAGCAGGTTCATACTTGTCGCTGAAACACTTTAGCGCTTCAATGGCTAATGCATACTTGCCATCATCTTTATCATCATCATTAAAATCATCGAAAAATTTTTTACCCATGAACTGATAGGTTGAGGCGCCCACATTATACAAGATAACGAATACCATAGCCTGAGCCGGTATTACCTCAACCCGTCTGATCATGAAACCAGACAGACTATTTAAATCTTGTATAATTGTGGGCAAAACAAAACTAAGCAATAAGGCTTTATATTGGCCATCTCCTAATATCTAAAGACTCATTTATTTATGACCTCTACGTTTCTTATTTGGGGCCTTGATAAATGACTGAACTGGATTGGTTGCCTTTAAGGGCGGAATAGGGTTATCTAGTTCAACATTCGAATTTTTTTTAGAAGTAAATCTTGTCTTTATGAAATTTATAAAAGCATCAGATACTAAAATTGAAAGCAATATACCAGCGATGGTAAGCACAATGCCTATAATCCAAACAAACAAATCGTGATCTTCTAGCCATGTATTTACGT
>CAZZXW010000218.1:0-5903 GCA_964658095.1 uncultured Parafilimonas sp.
CTGTGACTATAACAGAATCGCCGGCTGCAACACCGTTAGTTATTTCTACATTGGTTTGTTTTCTAATGCCGGTTGTAACATTTGTAAATTGAGCATTGCCGTTTTTAACAAGAATAAGTTGTTTGTTTATATCACTCGGAATAATGCAATTTGTTGGTACAAGTATGCTTTGTTTTGCTGTGCCCTGGCTTATAAACACTTTTACAAAAGCGCCGGGATTTGCATGTGCATTATCCTGCAGTAATGCACGCACTTTTAAATTACGCGAAACAGTATTTGCCTGCGGTTCTATTGCAATAACTTTTGCAGTATGCTTTAATGTATCAGCATTTGCATCAAGTATAACCTGTACAAGTGCACCTGTTTTAATATAACTGCTGTAATCTTCAGGCACAGTAAAATCAACTTGTAAATTATTCAACTGTTGCATAGTGGCGATAATATCTGTATTGCTTACATACGCGCCAATGCTTACCTGCCGCAACCCGACAACGCCATCAAACGGTGCACGTATAACGGTTTTATCAATTAAAGCCTGTGTATATTCTATATCTGCCTGCGTGCTTGTAACTGTATTTATTGCTGCATCATAATCAGCCTGGTTCACACCCTGCACTGCAAGCAAAGCTTTTAAACGATCAACATAATCCTGCGCCAGTTTAAGTGCTGCTTTGCTTTTATTTAAATTAGCGATGAGATCAGCATCATTTATGCGGGCAATTACAGTTCCCTTTGATATAAATTTTCCTTCGGGAACATTCAGGTAAGTTATCCTGCCGGTAGCTTCGGGATGCAGTTCAACAAAATCAGTTGATATAACAGTTCCGTTGGCTTCAATGCTATCTGAAATAATTTGAGTTTTGGCAACAATTACATCAACAACAGGTGGTGGTGATTTTTCAGGTTCTTTATTTTTTTGTTTTGAATTACAGGATAACAAACAAATTAAGATGTATGTAAAAAGCAAGTAAGAAATTTTTGTACGCACCATCTTTACAAACAAAATTTTATTAATAAACATTAGCGGTACAAAATTTATGTTGAATTATAAATTGATAATAAATCATAGTAAGCGGCAACAATGCATGTAACAAAAAACGCTAAGTTATAAGCTTAGCGTTTGCATGTTGATTAAAAATTTTATTCAGCTTCTGCAACCACTTCTTTTACTTCGGGTATCATGCGTTTCATCATGCCTTCAATACCAGATTTTAATGTAACCATTGATGAAGGGCAACCACTGCAACTGCCTTGCAACATAAGATTTACCGTGCCTTCATCATAGCTTTTAAATTGAATGGCGCCGCCATCCATTTCAACTGCTGGGCGCACATAATTATCAAGTAATTCTTTAATGCGTTTTACAACATCTGTATCATTACTTAAAATAATATTACCTGTATCCTGTTTTGTTTTGGCAACTTCATCTTCATTCACAACAGGTCCATTGTTCTCTAAATAATCTTTTAAAAATTGTTTTACAGATGGAATTACATCCTGCCAGTCGTCCGTGTCAGCCGTTTTTGTAAGCGTTACAAAATTGCTGGCAATGAATACACTTTTAATAAATGGAAAACTAAAAAGCTCTTTTGCCAGCGGGCTTGGAGCAGCCTGCGATTCATCCTGGAAGTCTATACTTTTTCCCGGGTATAAAAGCTTATTGGCAACAAACTTCATTGTTTCAGGGTTTGGCGTCATTTCAGTATAAATACTTATTATAGGGTTACCTGTTTTTATCATTACTTCAAATTTATAAACGTAAAATTAAGAAAGATTGAATGAATCTTTTTACGAAGAAAGAAACAAAGCTATTTCTTATCTTAACCTGTTCATACTTTTAATCAGCTTTTGATCTTTATATATTCCTCTTGCAGCAAAAAATAAAAACACAGCAATAAGAAAAGCAAAAACAGATGTTAAAGCTAAATGGCTTGTAGTATAATTTTTTTCATACACAAAATATAAAAAGATATTCAGCAGGCTAATAAATAAAGCCAGTATTGTTAGCCAGAGTTGTAGTTTTCTTTGCTTAAAAATAAATATTGTAAACAGGCAAAGCGTTCCAAGCATTGAAGTAAGAATTAATAAAATCATATTATTTGTAGCATTAAATACTCCGTAAGGTATTTCTGTGTTTGAACCAATAAAAAAAGCAAACTTCATTGTAAGAAATGCGAACACGGAAGCAAGTAACAGCCAGATTGTTTGTATGCGTTGTATCATAATTTAATTTTAAACATTCAAAAATAAAATAATCGCAGGGTACTTTAGCAGAATCAATAAGCTGCTGTAATTATCTTTGCAAACCAATTTTTTATATGTTCAATAATCTTACCGAACGGCTTGAAAGTGCATTTAAAAATTTAAAAGGCGAAGCAAGAATTAATGAGCTGAATATTGCCAACACTTTAAAAGATATTCGCCGTGCCTTAATTGATGCCGATGTTAATTACAAGATTGCAAAAGAATTTACAGATAAAGTAAAAGATAAAGCAACAGGCTCAAAAGTTATAAATGCAATTAGCCCTGGCCAGCTAATGGTGAAAATTGTGCAGGATGAGCTGACTGATTTAATGGGCGGCACCGAGGCTAAATTTGATATAACAGGCAGCCCTGCTGTAGTGCTGATTGCTGGTTTGCAGGGTAGCGGTAAAACAACATTCAGCGGCAAACTTGCTAACTTTTTAAAAACGCAAAAAAAATCTCCGCTATTAGTTGCGGCTGATATTTACCGGCCAGCCGCTATTGAACAATTAAAAGTTTTAGGTTCTCAAATTAATGTGGATGTGTACAGTGAACCTGAAACAAAAGATGCTGTTTTAATTGCGCAAAATGCTATTAAGGAAGCAAAGGCAAAAAATAAAAATGTTGTAATTATAGATACTGCCGGCCGCCTTGCTGTTGATGAAGCAATGATGAATGAAGTTGCTAATATTAAAGCAGCAGTTAATCCAACAGAAATTTTATTTGTAGTTGATTCAATGACTGGCCAGGATGCAGTGAATACAGCAAAAGTATTCAATGACAGGCTTGATTTTTCCGGCGTTGTTTTAACCAAACTTGATGGCGACACACGCGGAGGAGCAGCATTATCAATACAATATACCGTTCATAAACCTATAAAATTTGTAAGCAGCGGTGAGAAGCTAGATACGCTGGATATTTTTTATCCTGAACGTATGGCGCAGCGTATTTTAGGCATGGGCGATATTACAACTTTAGTTGAAAAAGCACAGGCACAGTTTGATGAAGAGCAGGCAAAAAAATTAGAAAAAAAAATACGCAAGAATCAGTTTGACTTCCAGGATTTTTATGATCAGCTTCAGCAAATAAAAAAAATGGGTAACATTAAAGACCTGATGGCAATGATACCGGGCGTAGGCAAAGCCATTAAAGATATTGATATCAGCGATGATGCTTTTAAAGGGATTGAAGCAATTATAAATTCGATGACACCTTTTGAGCGTGCAAATCCTGATGTAATTAATCAAAGCAGAAGGCAACGCCTGGCAAAAGGCTCTGGCAAAACAATGGAAGATATTAATGGCCTCATTAAACAATTTGACCAAATGAAACTGATGATGAAGACAATGAATAAAATGCCGATGGCAGGAATGAAAATGCCAGGTATGCGCCGCTAATAAAAAATTTATTAATTTTGGTTTTGCTTTGAGAGAGATAAAAAATTATCACTTACATTCGCAGTCCATTATTCATTAAACCTTTTAAAAAGGCCTTTAAATTTCTATTTAAAATGGCAGTAAAAATCAGACTTCAAAGACACGGAAGTAAAAAGCGTCCCTTCTACTTTATTGTAGTAGCAGATGCACGTGCACCACGAGATGGAAAATTTATCCAGAAAATCGGTACCTACAATCCGCTAACTGTTCCTGCAACAATCCAGTTAGATCGCCAGAAAGCATTAGAATGGTTGCACAAAGGTGCGGAGCCAACCGATACGGTTCGCCGCATTTTATCCTACAAAGGAGTGCTCTATCTTAAGCATTTACTGCGCGGTGTAAAGCTTGGATTATTTGACGAAGCAGCAGCCATGCAAAAGTTTCAGAAATGGCACGAAGAACACGAAGTGCACATTAAGCGTCGCAGCGATGAGCACAGAAAATCAAGACTAGGAAGAAATTCGCAGCCTGCTGTAAAAAAAGTTGAATCAGAAAACTCTGCTGAAGTGTAGTAGTTATCACTGGAAGTTTTTCTTAAAATCCCGATAGCAATATTGGGATTTTTTTATTCGCCTCACATAAAGAACTTAATAATATTTTTGAGATGAAACGAAGTATAATTTTGATTGATGAGCAACTACATCCATGTTGGTAAAATTGCTGCTACACATGGTTTAAAAGGCGAGGTGGTATTAAAACATGTGCTTGGTAAGAACACAGATTTTAAAAGTGCTGAAGCCGTTTTTATCGAAATACAAAATCAACAGTTGCCTTTCTTTCATGAAAAAAGTATAGCAAAAAATAAAGATGAAACTATTGTAAAACTGGAAGGAGTGGATACAAAAGAAGCCGCTTTAAAATTGCTTCAAAAAAAAGTATGGCTTACTGCAAATGATTTTGAAAAGCTGGTAAGCAAAAAAGCGCCTGTTAATCTTATTGGGTTTATTGTTACAGAAAATAATAAAAAATTGGGTGAAGTAAAAGCTGTGATTGAACAGCCACATCAAATATTATTAGAAGTGCATATTGATAATAAAGAAGTGCTGATTCCCCTACATGATGAAACGCTAAAAAAAATTGACCGAAAAAAAAAAGAAGTGCAGGTTATTTTACCAGAAGGTTTGCTTGATATTTATTTATAATTACTCCTGCCAATGGCCCATCTTGCTAAATTTTTCTATACGCATTTGAATGCGCTTATCAGGGTCAATATCTTTTATTTCTTTTAATGCTTCAATAATTCGAGATTTTAATATAGATGCGGCTTCATTATAATCCCAATGTGCGCCACCTTCAGGTTCAGGAACAATTTCATCAACAAGTCCAAAACCTTTCATGTCTGTCGCAGTAAGTTTTAATTGTTCCGCTGCTACTTCTTTCTTTTCCCAGCTTCTCCATAAAATAGTGCTGCAGTTTTCTGGTGAGATAACTGTGTACCACGAATTTTCCATCATCAAAATTTTATCTCCCACACCAATGCCTAGTGCGCCTCCACTTGCACCTTCGCCAATAATACAACATATAACAGGCACACGTAACCGGATCATTTCATAAATATTTCTTGCTATTGCTTCACCTTGTCCACGCTCTTCTGCTTCCATGCCGGGAAAAGCTCCCGGCGTATCAATCAATGTAACAATTGGTTTATTAAATTTTTCAGCAATCTTCATTAACCGCAGTGCTTTACGGTAACCTTCCGGGTTGGCCATACCAAAATTGCGTTGTTGCCGCATTTTTGTATTGATGCCTTTTTGTTGCCCGATGATCATCACTGTTTGTCCATCAATTTCACCGAGGCCTCCAACCATTGCTTTATCATCTTTCACATTCCTGTCACCAAACAATTCAATAAAATCGGTAACCATTTTTTCAATATACTTAAACGTATAAGGCCTGTCCGGGTGGCGGCTAAGCTGTACACGTTGCCAGGGCGTAAGATGTTGCGTTATTTCTTTCCGCTTTTCTTCTATTGAAATTTCTAACTGATGTATGGTTTGTGAATAATCAATCTTAGAATTTTTTTCAGCGAGCTTTTTAGTTTGTTCAACCTGTTCAAACAGTTCTTTAATTGGCTGTTCAAAATCAAGAAATTGCCTGTTGGGGTATGTTGGCATTGCGGCGTATTAAAGCGCTAAAATTAAGAGAGAATTTTTAATTGAAGGATTTGCTTTAAAAAAGATGAATGCACCTATATTTGCATCCCTGAATTTTTATGGATCGGTA
>CAZZXW010000219.1:0-5897 GCA_964658095.1 uncultured Parafilimonas sp.
CAACTATAGATAGCTTAAAAAAAGTTCTGCTTTCACTAAATGATACTGCAAGAATTAATTGTTTAAACCAATTAACCATTGAATACCTGTTTGAAAAAAATATGGATTCTGTAAACTATTATTTAAACATCGCTTATAAAGAATCAATTAAAAAAAATTACATCCACGGGCTTGCTTTGGTAACTTTAGGCGAAGCAGCTGTTGAATATCATTCAAGCAATAACAACGATAAAACCGAAGCGCTTATAAAAAAATCTTTATACTACTTTAATCAAACACCAAACAAAAAAGAAATTAATGTTGCGTACTGGTGGTTAGGGCGCATTCAAAAAAACAAATGTAATTATGATGAAGCGCTTACTAATTTACAACTGGCTTATCAATTATCCATTAAAGATGATGATCATCATTACCAGTGGGCAACCTATTGCCTTGAAAGTATAACAGATATTTATCGTGACGAAGGCGATTATGTAAACCTTTTGAACACGCAGGAAAAACTTATTGAGGCAGAAAAGAAATCTGGTGATACCGGTTATTACTCTTTTCATGAGTTATGGGTGTTAGGTTTAATGTATAAATTAATGGGTGAGTATTCTACTGCATTACCTTTCTGGCGCCATTTGTTTTTTAAAGAAATGGATGGGTTTGGCATAACCTGGAACCAAATGGAATATGCAGAATTGTTGACTTATGCAAATCAACCTGATTCTGCACGTTATTATTATAACAAGTTTGATTCTGCAAAGGCTGGTATAAAAGATATTCGTTATTTTCTTATAAGCAAAGGTGAATTTTATCTATACCTAAAACAATATCAAACAGCACTGCCATACTTTCAAAGGGGATTAATTTATCACCGGCAATTAAGTGATCTTGTACAAACCAAACGATCATTACTGGATATTGCAAAAACTTTTGCTGCACTTGGAAAATATGATTCTGCTATTGATTACGCAAAGCAGGGATTGAAGATTGCTATATCTGCCAAATCGCTACCATCAATGCGTGACGGGTATGAAGTTCTCTATACTGTGTATGATCATTTGCGTAAAACTGATAGTGCTTATACTTCTTATCACAAGTTTATATTAACCCAGGAAGCTGTTATGAATAACCAAACATTGGGTAAAATGACAGCATATGATTATGAGCATAAAATTAAAGAACTGAATAGTGAAAAGCTATTACAACAACAAACCCTAAAAAGCGAATCAACACAAAAAAAAATTCTTATTGCAGGAATGGTGTTACTTGTTTTATCAAGCTTTATTGTATTTAGAAATTTTACACTTAAAAGAAGAAATGAAAAACTGGAGAATGAAAAAAAACAATCAGCATTATTTAATAAGGCATCAGAACTTGAGATGCAGGCATTGCGTTCACAAATGAATCCGCATTTCATTTTCAATTCACTTAATTCAATCAACCGTTTTATTCTTCAAAATGAAAGAGCACAGGCCTCGGAATATCTTACAAAGTTTTCAAAGCTGGTGCGTTTAATATTGCAAAACTCTCAATCAGAATTAATACCCTTAGAAAGTGAATTAGAATCACTGAATTTATATCTTGAGCTTGAAGCATTGCGTTTTAATTATCATTTTGATTATAAGATTTCGTTTGATAAAGACCTTGATGTTTTAGCCCTGCAGGTACCACCGCTTATTTTACAACCTTTTGCAGAAAATGCTATATGGCATGGATTGATGCATAAAGAAGAAAAAGGGCAATTAAATATTGAAGTGTCTGAAGAAAATAATCAACTGTATTTTAAGATTACGGATGATGGAATAGGAAGAAAAAACGCAGCGGCATTTGCAAGTAAATCAGCAACTAAACATAAGTCAATGGGTTTGCAGATTACTGAAAATCGTATTGCTATACTGCAACAATCTATAACTATCATATCACCTGTAACGATCAATGATTTATCAAATGCTGATGGCAGCGCTGCCGGTACAGAAGTAATAATTAAATTACCTGTGATTTATGATTAAAGCTATTATTATTGATGATGAAGTGCATTGTCTTGACACATTATCTATGTTGTTAAGTGATCATTGTTCACAAGTAGGAGTGATAGAAAAATGCATGAGTGCAAAACAGGGAATTGAAGCTGTTGCAAAAACAAAACCTGATTTAGTATTTCTTGATATTGAAATGCCGGTAATGAATGGCTTTGAGTTTTTGGAATATTTCAACCAAATTCCCTTTGCTGTTATATTCACCACAAGCTATGATCAATATGCCATTAAAGCTATCAGGTTTAGTGCTCTTGATTATTTATTAAAACCAATAGACTCAAAAGAATTAATAGCTGCTATACAAAAAGTGCAGGCACAAAGAAGCTTGCCTTTGCTTGAACAGTTTCAAATGCTAATAAGCCAGGTGCAACATAAAGATGGTGGCTTTAATAAAATTGCTATTCCTACTGCGGAGGGTTTTCAATTGGTACCTGCTGATCAGTTGATGCGTTGTGAGGCAGATGATAACTACACGCATGTGTATTTAAAAAACAAAACAAAGATTATTGCGTGCCGAACATTAAAAGAAATGGAAGAACAGCTGGAAAATTTTTCATCTTTTATAAGAGTGCACCATTCTTATTTGGTTAATATGAATGAGGTAGATAAATATATTAGGGGAGAAGGTGGTTATTTAATAATGAATGATGGTACAACCGTAAATGTATCCCGCAGCCGTAAAGAAATGCTGATGCGAAAGCTGCTGCACTAATTATCAAATGAGAGTTTTGAAACTTTTTAAAATGATTATTCAAAGGCAAATTATGGATGATATGTAGATGTTGGCAGTATCCATAAAACTTTTGAAGTATCTACTCCAAAATCATCGTGCAGATTAGTTAAAAAAACGTGATCTTCAGTTAATAAATAGAAATGCACTTATAAGTGAGTTCATACTCAGGGTTTTATCTTATTGGTTTTAGTGCATGGAAATAAGTATATAAACCTACTTCTGTACCCAGCAACTGTCCAATATCAACTGCATGCCTGAAATGAAAGCCAACATAAATACGGGACAAAGCAATTTCCATGGCTGCCTGCGACAGGCTGTTATATGATCTCACAACGCCGGGCACCATGGGGCTGGTAGCAGTAAAATGCACTCTGTCTTCACCAAAAAATGCAGCTACAACTACGGCAGCAGCAGCACCATTAGAAGCATGGTTAGATGGATAATCCGGGCTTGCAGGTATAGCATTCACCAGTGGTTGCCATGTTGTGTCTTCGGTTGTTAAACGGTTTCCATCGCTATCGCCTAAATGAATAGCAGTATAAGGGCGCCAGAAAAAGAAATGATACTTACCGTCAAAGCAGGCAATGTTTGCGTCTGCTTCAGCCATTTCCAGCAAAGCAAACAGCCTTGCTATTTTCCATGCATCCTGCACATTTTTTTGAGCAATTAGTGTTCTTGCAATGTTATCAAACAAGAAAGGTATATTAGGCACCCAGAATTTTGCATATTCTGTTTCATCAGCAGTGCGCACATTACTTACAGCACCACCTGCTGTTTTCAGTTCATTATAATCTTTTGTATAGGCAATACTGTTTATAGGGTATGGCGGAATGATGGTTCTGAACTGGCTTCCTGCTTTTAATGCAAAAGGAGTTACGTTACCCCAGCCCGGCAAACCGATAAAACCGGTAACATCATTTGGTGGCGTTGAACGATATTGCCCCGGTGCTGTGCCCTGTGCTATAAAATACTGTGCTGTTGCCGCACCATCAGTTGCACGTTTGTTAATCATGGCAAGGCCGGCTGCTTTACCAATTGCAATGCCTTTTGTTTTTGCGTTGCCGTTTGTAATACTGTTTAATGAAATGGTGAGCAAAGAATCTGCATAGGCTTGTTGTGGTGGCAGCAGCGATATAATTACATCATGCGCAGCCTGTGCAACAGCGGCGGCAGGTGAAGCCTCGTTATCGATTGAATCTGCCAAAGCATATCTTTCATAACGCGGAACTATTGTATTCAACGCGTCATGCATGGCAACATTTACCATGGCAAGTATGCGTGAATCTGGCGGCGGGGATACAGGCTTACCTGTTACTGCCGTCATGCGGTCAACCGCAACGTTGGCAGCATTATTCCAGGTTAAAACCATTTCACCGCCCTGTACGCTTCTTATAGAAAGGTCGTCTGTTTCAGATGCTGCAACTTGTAATTGTGCCGGGTTTGTTTTGATTTCTTTTTGACAACTATTTAAAGCAAGAACCATAATAATGCATAAGCCTTGCAATAATGTTGTGCTTGCAAATTTTGTTTTTGTAAAGCGAGAATAATTGTTTGTTTTCATGATGATCTGTTTTTTGCGTGAGGAAGTTTTAAATAATGATTTAAAGGGAACCGTAGAAACGGCTCCCGTGCTCGTATTCAAATATTAATGGAGAACCGAGATATTCTTTGTTTCAGAATTATTGCCTGCATTTAATTTCAAAATATATATGCCGGAACCAACAGGGTTTCCTTTTTCATCTTTTACATTCCATGTAAATAGATGTGAACCTGGTTGCATGTTTTCATCAGCAATCGTTTTAATTAATTTTCCATTCATATTATAAATGGTGACAGAAACTTTTTGCGATTGCTGAAGATTGAATGATATAGTTGCAGTGTTAGAAACAGGATTTGGATAAGTTGATAAAGTTGTTGTATTATTTTTTGTTGTGGCTGTTGCATTATCAGATGAAGTGTTTGTGTTTGCTGCAATAGCATTATCATCTAATGAAAAATGATATTTCCATTTATACATACCACCGGCTGGGTCTGGCGAATCAGCTCTGCCACACCAGCCAATAAAAGGATTTAAAAATGAAAGAGCAAAAGGATTGAAATCACTAGTTGAATCAATAATTTTCCATGTGGCGCCGCCATCATTACTATAAGAAGAACCAGCTACAGGTACAAAGTGTGGTATTGTGCTTACATAAGTATGCGTGAATGGAATAGCTGTAATAAACAATCCCATTGGATAACCTGTAAAACTTTTATTTGCCCAGGTTTTGCCGCCATCATGTGTTTCTACTTCAAGCGGTGCACCATTATCATCAAGAGAAACACCTATACCATTTTGTTTATCAGTAAAAGCAAAATCATTGAAAGACACTGTTAAGGGAAACTGCTGCCAGTGATTACCAAAATCATCGGAGCGGTAAATATAACTATTGCCATAAGTATCACCTGCTGTTACCCACAACCTGTTTTGAAAAACGGTATAGGAATTAAAGTTAGCACTGAAGGCATATCCCTGCGTTGGTGGTATGTTTTTATCCGGAACACGCTGCCATGTTTCACCGGCATCGCTGGTGGTATAAATCTCCAGTCTTGAACTATCTATTTGGTCATCATCGCCAATGGTAACACCATGCTGCGCATCAAAAAAATAAACAATATCAGGAAATGAGTTTGCACCGCTAAAAAGTTTACCCGGCTTAAGTTGTATCCAGGTATTGCCGCCATCTGAGGTTTTAAAGACGCCGCCACCTATTGGAAATGCATTAAACATTGCAGCATAGCACGTGTTTGCATCAACAGGTGCAATGCCGCTTATTCCATAGCCGTAAGGCGCATCTACTGAATCAAGCCGCCATGTTTTGCCGCCATTTGTGCTACGTAAAAATGAATTAGCAACATACGCCGCCGTATCGTAATCTACGCTTGCCCATATTGTGTTGAAGGATGGTATTTTTACTTCTCTTACATGGCTGTTGTTTACAACATGTGGTGCATTCACATCTTCCCAATAAGGATTAATATGTATCCCAAAGTTTTGGATTGCATTTTTTAAGTGCTGGTTTTGTTTGATGCGCAGCAGCGGATCATGTTTTAATTTGTAATCCTTAATTTTTAATTGAGGATTTGAAGTTTGAGCTTTT
>CAZZXW010000220.1:0-5889 GCA_964658095.1 uncultured Parafilimonas sp.
TGATGGTATCATATCATGGTTTGATTTTGCAACTGCAATTAAAGAAATAAAACAGCTTGACTGTAAGGTAAATCCAATTCCAACTTTAGCTTATCCAACACCAGCAAAAAGGCCATCTTATTCAGCCTTTGATAAAATAAAAATTACACGCACTTTTAATATCACCTTAAAACATTGGAAAGAAAGCTTGCAGCGTTGTCTTGAATTATTATAGTTATTAATGCTTAAATGCAAAGCCTGTAAAGCGTTATCATATTCAGGTAACATCTTTAATCACTTGTTTAAAAAATATTTTTTTCAATTCAATAACGGTACAATTTTATGTTATTGTTGATATGCCTCAATCAAATAACCTTACACTTATAACCGGCGTTATAGCCGGCGTACTTACAGCCATTTCAATGTTGCCGCAGGTTTTAAAAACAATCAAAACAAAAAAAGCAGAAAATGTTTCTTCAGTAATGTTGATCGTTCTTATAAGCGGTGTTTCGCTATGGGTGGTTTATGGTTTTATGAAAAGCGATTTGCCGATAATTATCACCAATAGCTTTTCTGTTCTAGTTAACGTTTGCATGTTATTTTTAAGATGGAAGTACAGCAATCACTCAGAAAAGCAGTAGGTCAATCACTTCCTGATGTTATCTTAGCGCAATGGATAAACGTTTGTTTTTGCTGGATGCATACGCGTTGATATTTCGTGCATATTATGCGCTTATCCGTAATCCGCGCATCACATCAAAAGGAAAAAATACAAATGCGCAATTTGGCTTTACCAATACGTTGATTGATCTTATTAATCGTGAAAAGCCAACGCACCTTGCTGTATGTTTTGACATGGAAGGAACAACATCACGTCATACAGATTTCACTGATTACAAAGCCAATCGCCAGGAAGCGCCGGAAGATTTAAAAGAAGCTATTCCAGAAATAAAAAAAATTGTGGCTGCATTTAATATTCCCTGCATTGGTGTGGAAGGATATGAAGCTGATGATGTGATTGGAACATTAGCATGGCAGGCGCATGATGCAGGTTATGATGTGTATATGGTTACACCGGATAAAGATTATGGGCAGCTTGTGCGTGATGGTGTAAAGATTTATAAGCCAGGTTACCAGGGCAGTAATGTTGAGATACTTGGCCCGGCAGAAGTATGTGCACGCTGGGACATTGAACGTGTTGACCAGGTGATTGATATACTCGGTTTAATGGGTGATGCGGTAGATAATATTCCGGGCATTGCAGGCGTAGGTGAGAAGACTGCAGCAAAATTGTTGAAAGAACATGGCAATCTTGAAAATGTAGTTGCCAATGCAGAAAATATTAAGGGTGCGTTGGGTAAAAAAATTGTTGATGGAAAAGAATCAGCTATTATGAGCAAGAAGCTGGCGACTATAATAACCAATGCGCCGGTGCAGTTTCATGAAGCGGATTTTTGTATGAAGGAATGGAACAAGCCTGCATTGATTGATGTGTTTAATGAGCTTGAATTTAAAAGTATTGGCAAAAGAATTTTGGGCGATGCATTTAATGTACCCGGGGTAGCGCCCGAAGGAGTGCAAACGGATTTGTTTGGCAATGCCATTGAAAGTGCAGCTGCAAGAGAAATAATTGAAAAAACAGAAGATAATGAACTTAACGATCAGGCACCGCAAACATCAAAGAACATTAGTAACACAGAACATAATTACATTTTAGTTGATGAAGAAGATAAGATAAAAGAACTGGTTGATGTGCTAATGCAGCAAACAGAAATTTGTTTTGATACAGAAACTACAGGCATCGATGCAAATGAAGCGGAGTTGGTTGGTATGAGCTTTTCTTATAAACCCGGTGAAGCTTATTTTCTTACCTGTCCAACAGAATATGAAGCAACATGTAACCTGCTTGAGTTATTAAAACCCTTGCTTGAAAATACTGAAATAACATGGATCGGCCATAACATAAAGTATGACCTGCTTGTATTAAAATGGTATAAACGAGAAATAAAAGGCGCAGTGTATGACACTATGCTTGCACATTATGTAGTTGAACCGGAAGGCAAGCGCAGCATGGATTTGTTGAGTGCGCAATACTTAAGTTACGAGCCAGTACATATTGAAGAATTGATTGGTAAAAAAGGTAAGCAGCAAGGAACGATGCGTGATGTAGAAAAAGAAAAGTTGAAAGATTATGCTGCAGAAGATGCTGACATCACCTTGCAGTTAAAACATGCATTACATCCTTTATTAAAAACAAAAGAGGTTGAAAAAGTTTTTTACGAAGTAGAAAATCCTTTGTTGAAAGTTTTGACAGACATGGAATATGAAGGCGTGATGATTGATGTGCAGTTTCTTTTAAATTATTCTAAAGAATTAGAACGCGAAGCTTACCAGGCAGAACAAGCTGTGTATGCAGGCGCTGGTGTAAAGTTTAATATTGGTTCACCAAAACAATTAGGTGAAGTGTTGTTTGAAAAATTAAATCTTGCATCAGCAAAAAAAACAAAAAGCGGCCAGTATGCAACAGGTGAAGATGTGCTGATGAAGCTTGCACATAATAATCCAATCGTTGCAGATATTTTGGCATATCGCCAATTGACTAAACTTAAATCAACGTATGTTGATGCATTGCCTTTATTAATCAATAAAAAAACAGGAAGAGTACATACTACATACGGACAAGCCGTTGCAGTTACCGGAAGACTGGCAAGTAATAATCCGAATCTTCAAAACATACCAATAAGAACTGAACGCGGTAAAGAAATTCGCAAAGCATTTATTCCGCGTAATGGCAATGTTATTGTAAGTGCAGATTACTCGCAGATTGAATTAAGAATTGTTGCCGCAATTAGCGGTGATGAAAACATGTGTGCGGCTTTTAAAAATAATGCAGACATTCATACAGCAACAGCATCAAAAGTTTTTAATGTTGATGCAAAAGAGGTAACAAAAGAAATGCGTTACAAAGCAAAGAGCGTAAACTTTGGAATTATTTACGGACAAGGTGCATTTGGTCTTGCTGATAATCTTGCCATAAGCAGGAGTGAAGCAAAAGAAATAATTGATAATTATAAAAAGGAATTCAACGGCATAACGCGATACATGGATAACATGATTAATTTTTGTCGTGAACATGGCTATGTAGAAACATTAATGGGTAGAAAACGCTGGTTAAGAGATATTAACTCAAACAATTTTACGGTACGTGGTTATGCAGAACGCAATGCAATTAATTCGCCAATACAAGGTACAGCAGCAGACATGATAAAGATGGCGATGATTAAAATTCATGATGCTTTATGTAAAGAAAACTTAAAAAGTAAAATGATTATGCAAGTGCATGATGAACTGGTTTTTGATGTAGTGCCAGAGGAATTAGAAATACTTCAACCATTAATATTAAACAATATGAAAAGCGCTTTGCCATTGCCTTGCGATGTTCCGGTTGAAGCGGAACTTGGTATAGGAGATAACTGGCTGGAAGCACATTAATGAAATGTTTAATTTTGATAAATGACTAAAGAAGCAATTATAGAAATTTTAAAAAAACAGAAGCCTGTTATGCAAAAAAAATATGGACTTACTGATCTTGCTTTATTTGGTTCTTATAGTCGTAATGAACAAAATGATAACAGTGATATTGACTTGCTGGTTGACTTTAAGATAACTCCTGGCTTAAACTATTTTGATATGCTCTATGAATTCGATGATTTGTTTAAAGTTGAAGTACAGGTAATTAGTAGAAAAGCCATCAAACTAAAATATTTTAAAGCTATTGAGGAAGATTTAATCTATGTCTAAACGTGATAATTTATTACTGGTTGATGACATAATTGATTCTCTGAAAGCAATTATAAACTTCACACAAAATAAAACTTATAACGAGTTTGTGGATGATAGGATGCGCAGAGATGCAGTGATTAGAAATTTTGAAATAATTGGAGAAGCCGCAAATTATATTTCTCCTGAATTTAAACTTGAACATCCTGAAATTGAATGGCGAAAAATGTCAGATTTAAGGAACCGTTTCATTCATACTATTTTGGAATTGATTATGAAATTGTCTGACGCATTATTCAAGATGAGCTTGCAAACAATTTAGATTTTTTTCAAACTTTTATTAAATAATTCAATGTATAGTTTTAAACAAAAATTATGGATAAGAAAACAACAAAGCAACAAGACGAAGAAATATTGAAACAAAAACAGCAATCTCCTGAAGCAACAAAAGCAGCAGAGCAAGCGGCTGAAGCAGATATAGAAAAAGACCTTGACCTTACGCCACCACCAGATCCTGGTGATGATCTTGATGAAGGCGAACTGGCAAGGCTTGAAGGTGAAGATTAGCCATTGTTGAAAGGCCTATATTACCGAAGCTGTTATTTATAAGCTGCAATAAACAGTAATTTAATTAAGCAGGTTTATAATATAATATAACAAGCCCGTCGCTTAAAACTTTTGACGCTGTTAATGCCAGATCAAATTTTTCGTTTAAGTTTTTAAACAGTGGATTGCCATTACCTAAAATAACAGGGCTGACTATTAACCTATATTCATCAATCAGCTTCATTTGCGTAAATGTTGAAACTAATGTTCCACTGCCAAGAATAAGCATGTCTTTACCTGGTTGTTGTTTTAACCCGGTTACTTCATCAAATACATTTTCCTTAATCAGTTTTGTATTATTCCATTCAGCACCCTCCAATGTTTTTGAGAAAACAATTTTATTATGGCTGTTCATCTGTTCTGTGATCACCGCATCATCATCTTTTGTGTTGCTCCAGTAAGCAGCCATCATCTGGTAAGTTATACGTCCAAATAAAATGATATCTGTATCAAATAATTGTTGCCGGGCATACGCAAAAAAATCTTCATTTACTTTAAACCAACTTATATCCTGGTTTATTCCTTCAAAATAACCATCAAGAGAAATAAGGTTTGATACAATTATCTTTCGCATATGTTGGATTATTTAATTAAAATATGATGATATAATTTTTTCTTATTGTTTATTATATTGATGGCTTACATCTATTGCATCAGATTTATAACGTTTGAAGTTTAACTGTTGTAACCTGTTTTTGACCAATTAAAAATAGAATCAGCGCAATCACAGAAGATGAACACATACTTAATGCAAGTGATATGGTACCTGCTGAATGTATAAGACCAACAGCAGAGGACACAACACCACCTATTCCGATTTGTATGAATCCCAGCAGCGCAGAAGCGCTTCCTGCATTTTTGGAAAAAGGCTTTAATGCGACTGCAGCCGCATTAGGATAACTTATACCGGCACACATCAATATCAAAAAAAGAAAAATAAGAAATGCATAAAGCTGTAGCCAGCCATTTAATACACCGAAAGCAAACAGTATGCTTATGATTACCTGGATGATCAATACTGTTTTAAATATTTGTTGATTTGAATATTTGCGTATTAGTAAATGAGTGAGTTGGCTGCCACCAATAAACCCAATTGTTACCACTGCAAACACTCCTCCGTATTGGTTGGCTGTTAAATGAAAATAATTCATGAATACTGCAGGTGAACCAGCTACATAAATAAACAAACCTGCAAATGAAAATGTACCTGACAGCGCAAAAACATAGAATTGTGGCTCAAACAAAATTTGTTTAAATGTTGTAATAATTGGCTTTGGTTTTAATGAGATGGATTCGTCTGGCGGAGCACCATTTGGCAGGAAAAAAAATATAATCACTAAAACAAGAGCAGTTATTAAAGCAAGCACGATAAACACATAATGCCAGCTAAGTTTGCTTACAATTAAACTTCCGATTGTGGGCGCTAATAAAGGCGAAACACCTACAACTAAAAAAAGCAGTGAGATTATTGAAGCACTTTTTTCAGGCGGAAAAAGATCCTGCACAAATGTTATTGCTGCTACA
>CAZZXW010000221.1:0-1958 GCA_964658095.1 uncultured Parafilimonas sp.
ATTATTATACCGGTACATGGACGGCTGTACCTGATTTTACACCGCTTACGCCTGTAAAGTTAGGCTCGGCTTCAAATTTTACTTTAACCGGTGCCAGTGGTAATGGTTACGGGTTTTTATACCAGGGAAAAATAAACATACCAACAACAGGCAGTTATACTTTTTATACTACATCTGATAACGGGAGCAATCTTTATATAGATGGATATTCGGCAAGTAATGCAGTAGTAAAGAATGTTTATTCATCAACTGCACATGAGCAATCAGGAACTATTAATTTAACGCAGGGTGTCCATTCAATCTTTGTTTCTTATTTTTATAATAGTTCAGGTAATACCGGAAATGCCTCATTAAACGTAAGTTACCAGGGACCAGGCATTTCAAAACAAACGATTCCCACTTCAGCGCTAACATATCAAAATGTAATATCATCCGCAGCAACCTTTGCACTGCCTGCAGCTCCTGCTGCGCCTTCTAATTTTAAAGCAACTGCAACATCTTCTTCAATTACATTAAATTGGAATAGTGTGAACAATGCTGTAGGTTACCAGTTATTTAGATCAATTGGTGATGCAAATAATTACAGCTTATTAACTTTATTAAGCGCTTCTAAAACATCTTATTCAGATACGGGCCTCAATGCTAACCTTGCTTACTATTATAAAATAAAAACGCAAGGCAATGGAGGAACTTTAAGTGCTGCATCAACAGCTTCAGCAACAACAAAAAACACAGCACCTGTTATTACAAAACTTAGTTCACTTACAGTTCCCTATGGTGTAACTACAACTAAAGTAATATATGCATCTGATTCTGATGGTGATGCCTTAACATACACAACACGTAACCTTCCTTCATTTGCAAGCATTACAAATAATGGCAATAGTGGTGTTTCGTTAATCACAAATCCGTCACTTCAAAATTTAGGGACTTACAATAACGTAACAATAATTGCTGCAGACGCTTTTGGTGGCAAAGACAGCACTGTTTTTAAATTAACCGTGAATAGTAATTATGCACCGCAGGTTGATTCAATTGGAGATTATATTTTAAACGAGAATGATACTTTAAGCCTTTATTTAAATGCATCTGATCAAAACAGCAACGACATTCTAAGCTGGTCTGCTGCAAACATGCCTAATGGTTATGTGCTGAAACAGCTTACAAATACCACAGCCAAACTTTTCCTTCATCCGAATTATCTTGCTTCAGGTACCTATAATCCATCAGTAACAGTTAGTGATGGTCATGGTGGTGTAACAACGCGACGGTTTAATCTTACAGTAAACGATTTAAATCCTAATGTAAATCTGTACGTAAGATTTAAGGATGCAGATACTATTGGCCAACCATGGAACAATATTACAAGCGTAACTACTAATAATCTTGTTGATGCTTATGGAAAACAAACAAATATTGGTATTGCGTTACAAACATCATGGTTTGCCACTTTTAATGCAGGTGCGACTACAGGCAATAATTCAGGGGTTTATCCTGATGCTGTTTTAAAAGATTATTATTACTTCGGTATCTACGGCGGACCTGATACGGTTACAACAAAGATTACAGGTCTTAATACATCAAAGAAATATACATTTACTTTCCTTGGTTCAAGTAACTATTCCGGTTTTGCTGATAACGGTTCAACTATTTACCAGGCCGGAAACCAGGCTGATACTTTAGATGTGCAGAATAATATAAATAAAACTGTAACTATCAGCAACATTAAGCCCGCCTCAGATGGTACCATAACATATAAAATGTATAAAGATACAGGTACACAAGCCGGTTACATTAATGCGTTAACCATTTCATCTATTTATGATGATGGCACAATACCTGTTACTCCTACTACTATTGCAGCACAAAATATAGCAGGCACAGGCGTTAAGCTTACATGGACCGATAATGCCTATAATGAAACCGGTTACAAAATTTATCGTGCCTTAAGTTCAAAC
>CAZZXW010000221.1:1968-5836 GCA_964658095.1 uncultured Parafilimonas sp.
AAACCAAATTTATAGCGTGGTAGGCCAAACACTGGCCGAAGCAACAAGTTATACTGATACCAGTGTAAGCGGCAACACCAGTTACTTGTATAAAATTGCGGCTTATAATTCTTATGGTGCAGGTTATAGCAACGCTGTATCAATAACTACGCTTAACAGAGTTCCGCAATTATCAGGAATTGCAGATGTAATTATAAGCAATACACAAACCGCAACAGTAAAAATTGCTGCTGCAGATGATAGTATAGATCATGTAACTTTATCAGTATTAAATTTGCCTTCCTATGCAACATTTACAGATAACGGTGACGGCACCGGAAAAGTAACAATTACGCCAACTAATAATGACGAAGGTTTTTCAAATGTTACTGTTATTGCAACTGATCAAGAAAACGCAAGTGATACTGTAACATTTAATATTCTTATTTCGAATCCTAATATCAGTTCTTCTTACTTAAGTTTTTCTGACGGTGTAAACACGGTGCCAAAACCATGGTATCGCGTAATGTCTTTTCCTTTGGCAGGATCATCTTATACAAATATTTATGATGATGCTAATAACCTTACGGGAATAACGCTTACTTTCAAAAACGGATTTGAAGGTGTTGTAGAAACAGGTATGCAACCGGTTCATGGTATTGGTATTTATCCAAATGTTGTAATGCGTACAGGTGATTATGAAAGCACATTAAAAAAAGATACAATCCAGATCAGCGGATTGAGTGCATCAAAGATGTACAATTTTGTATTCTTTAATAGTCATAATGATGGCAAAAACTGTTTAACCAATTTCACCATCGGTTCTAAAACAGTTCAGCTTAATGCATCCTATAATTATAGCAAAACCATACAAATAAATGGTATAACTCCTGATACATCAGGCATTGTAAACATTATTGTTTCAAAAGATTCAGCTGCTGATTATGCATTTATAAGCACACTGGTTATTCAAAGCTACGCACCTGCATATACAAACATTTCGCCTGCTGCATTGCGTACAACAAAAGTTACCCGTAATTCAATTGACTTACTGTGGCAAGACAGAGCGTCGACAGAAACCGGATACCAAATTTGGAGAGCTGCAGACAGCGAAAGCACTTATACATTAATTGCAACAGTTGCTGCAGGCGTTAAAACATATAGTGATGCAAATCTTACAAGTAACCAAACATATACTTACACTGTAAGGAGTGTATTTGGTTCTGCTTACTCAACATTTTCTAATACCGTTAAAGCAACCACTTATTCATACAAAGTATATATAAACTTCACATCAAATTCTGATTACTATCCTGGTGTATCTACTGACGCACCATTGCCGTGGAATAATTTAAATGAGCCTCCGCAGCCTGGTTTTACATGGAATAATTTTTATGATGAAAAAGGAATGATGACAGGCACAGGCATGTATCTTACCACTAACTGGTCAGATATATCTTATTTCGGGATAAATACAGGGAACAATTCGGGGCTGTATCCTGATGCTGTAAACATTGAAAATTATACAGAATACCCAGGCCAAACTGCAACATTCCAGGTTACTGGATTAAACCTTGGAATGAAATACGACTTCACATTCTTTGGAAGTAATCAAACATGGGCAAATTATGATGCGGTATATACTATTAATGGTGTAACTACTGTACTTAATGCTGCATTAAATATTAGCGGTACCCAAACCATTTATGGGGTTACACCTGATAATAATGGTAATGTAACCATAACTGTTACTACATCGGCACAATCTACATATGCTTTTCTTGCGGCACTTGTTATAGGCGGGTACACACCTTCTACTTCAACAATAACACCTTCACTGCCTCAAAATACGCATCATGTTATTGCCGGAACTGTTGAAGATGTGAAAGCATCTAAAACAAGCATAGTTATAAATGCATTTCCTAATCCGTTTCATGATTATTATACACTAACATTTACATCGAAAAACAATATCAGTAAAACACAGGTTATGATGTATGATATAACAGGCAAGCTTGTTTATAGTAACGAGGTAGGTAATATGCATGCCGGGGTTAACACATTAAATGTAATAACAGGCAATCGTTTAGCTGCTGGTATATATAATGTTGTAATTATTGATGCTGACACAAAAAAAACACAAACTATCAAAGTGATTAAAGAATAAAATTATAACCCTTGTTAACAAAAAAAGCAGGCATATAAATAATATTGCCTGCTTTTTATTTAGACATAATTAATTGAGCACAGAATCACAATTAATATATCAATCTTCTTTTAGCTGATAAATAGATGGGATATTTCTTCCAAGACCGTTATAATCCAAACCGAAACCAATAACAAATTTGTCTGGAATTTTAAAGCAGTTATAATCAAGCTTTATTTCATGAATAGTAGCTTCAGGTTTGTGTAATAGCGCCGCAATTTTTAAAGATGCAGGTTGTTGTTTTTCAAGGTCTGGCAAAAACACGCTTAATGTTTTACCAGTGTCAAGAATGTCTTCAAGTACAATTACATGCCTGTCTTTAATATTTTTATCAAGGCCTGCTGCTATCATTACATTACCAGAGGAAACAGTTCCTTTATATGAAGCCAACTTTATAAAACTTATCTCACATGGAATGTTTATGTGCTTAAATAATTCAGAAGCAAACATAAAAGCACCGTTAAGTATTGGTATAAATAAAGGCAGTTTATCTGAATAATCTGTATTCAGTTTTTCAGCAAGCCTTTTTATAGCCGCTTCAATTTCTGATTGTGATAAGTAAGGAATAAATTCTTTATCGTTGATGCGCATTGTTTGCATTGTAATAGATAACGCAAACTAAACAATCAAAACAGTTTTCTGCTTTCTCCGTGTAATAAAATTTTATCACCGGCTTTTGGTTGATTATTTTTTTGAAGATTATTGTAAGCAAGCAAGCTTTCTAATTGAACACCTTCTTCCTGTGCAATATCGTGCATGTCTTCATCAGGTAAGGCTACATGATAATCTCTTGAACCGCGTTTTGGTTTCTTTTCAAGATAAATTAATGTAGAATGATCAAGTATATCAACATTACTAAGGTCATTATAACTAAGTAATTTTTTATAAGGAATAGCAAATTTACTGGCTATGGCAAATAGTGAACTTCCTGCTTTTGCATATAATACATTTGTTTGATTGATTTGAAAAACACCATCAGGATAATTAATTACTTTATCATTTTGTTGATCTGAAACCTTGCCTGCAGCTTTTGCATCATTGATCTTTGCAGGCTGTTCAAAAGCATATTCATCCTGTAATTTTACAGGTGCTGCAGCAACCGTAATCTCATTGTTTTGCTGTAAGGCTACATCAGTATATTGTTCAAGATCATATTTTTCAATGGTTGTTATTATTGATTGTGCATAAGAAGGATTGGTTGCATAACCTGCACTCTTTAAACCATAAGCCCAATCTGTATAATCAGTTGCATCAATATCAAACAAAAAAGTATAATTAGGCCTGTTCTTTAAAAAATCTGAATGATCGCGATATGAATCTTCAGCAGTATTGTAACGCCTAAAGCATTCACCTTTCCTGTCATCATCATGATAAACCACATCGCCTGTCCAGTCACTTTTGCATTTAATACCGAAATGATTATTTGATTGCTGTACCAAAGGGCAACGTCCAGAATTTGATTCTAAAATTCCCTGCGCCAAAGTAATGGCAGCAGGTCCACCGGTACGTATCATTTCATTTACAGCAATCTGCTTGTATTGGTTTATATAAGCTAAAGTAGCTTCATCAGTTTGGGCATGCGTGTTAAAACATACTGCCACAACTATAAATAACAAACCAGCTTTTTTCATTAAGCTATTTTTTTAATGAGAAGCAAGCCATCTCTTACTGTAAGAAAAACCT
>CAZZXW010000222.1:0-5763 GCA_964658095.1 uncultured Parafilimonas sp.
ATGCGGGAAAATGGCGGATCTTTTAAGAGATTATGCACGGCAAACACACACAAATCTCTTATAGGTTTTATGATCTGGTAATGGCCGTCAATTTTTGTAAAATAATGTTCAAGCCTTTCATCGGAAACATTTTCAAGACTGCCTTTTAAGTAAATACCTGCACGTGCTTTTTCAATTGCTGCTTCATTAAGGTCTGTTCCAAAAATCTGAATTGGTGTGCTCATTGCTTTTGTTTGTAAATAATCATACAAACAAATACCGATTGAATAAGCTTCTTCACCGGTGGCGCAGGCAGGCGTCCAGATTCTTATAAGGTCATTATCTTTCCGGTTCTTTAATATATCCGGAAAAATTTTAGTGGTAAGCGCTTCATACACTGTCTGGTCTCTGAAAAAACTGGTAACATTTATTAAAAGGTCTTTGTAGAGCAGCTCAAGTTCATTGCTGTTTTGTTTTACAAATTTTGTATAGTCTGCAAGGTTATTACATTTATTTATTGCCATGCGCCGCATAATGCGGCGGTTTATAGTTGTTTGTTTATAGTAACCAAAATCAACGCCTTTTTTATTATGCAGTAAGGCTTGAATTTTCTTTATTTCACCTATTTGCGCCTCTGCAATTTCGTTAAGCGTTAAAACGCTGAAAGAGGTTTTTACAATGGCACTTAATTCTTTTGCAATTTCTTCGCATGATAAAACAAAATCAGTAAAGCCTGAATCTGCAGCCGCTTTAGGCATGCTTAAAAAACCAGCGCTTTCATCCTGCGCAAATGTTATTCCTCCATTTATCTTTATTTGCTGTATGCCCAAAGCGCCATCAGTACCGCTGCCCGAAAGAATAATGCCAATGGCTTTTGATTGATAAACATGAGCAAGTGCATTTAAAAAAAAATCTATGGAATGATAAGTGCCGTCTGACTTAACACGGTTTGTAAGCGTGAGTTTACTATCCAGAATACTCATAAAAGTATTGGGTGGAATAACATAAACATTGTTCTTTTCAATGTGCATGCCTTCTTCCACCTTATGCACTTTCATCTTTGTTTTTTTCTCCAGCAGTTCAGGTAAGATGCTTTCATGCGATGGCGAAAGATGCTGGATAATTATATACGTCATATCAAGATCATCGTGCAAATGCTCAAGCAATTCGTTAAGTGCTTTAAGGCCGCCTGCAGAAGCACCAATAGCTACCACAGGATGTAATTTTTTTATTTGTGCAGCAGATGATTCGTTATGGCTGTTTTCAGTTGCATCTTGTTCTTTCATCACATTCCGGTTTATTACATGAAAGTACAAAGTAACACCATGTTACTATATTATTATTCCAGCGTTTGCATTTGAAGAGCTTATGTGTTTACACACTGTGATTCAAAACAGTACTTTAAATAAAAACTTCTTTATGTTGTTGTATTTTTAGTATTATTGCACTGTTAAACATTTACCCTCGTTAAGAGGTGCACATACACTACTTCACTGCAGGTTTTTATTACAATTACAACATAGTTTTTCCAGATTGATATTCCAGTCTGTTTGTACGTAAAGTTTTTACTGAAATTTTTGTGATTATTCAATCGCGGTGAATGCATTAATGGCCGTTGGCTACCTATGATTCGTCTATTTAAAAAGAGTTGTTTCGTTGAAACAACTCTTTAACTTAAAATTATTTTGATGCAAAAGAAACATATACTCTTAATTGAAACTTATGAAGATAAGCTTGAGTTTTTTACTGACGCCCTTGCTGAAAGTAAGCTGGATTTTTTTTGCAGCCGCGCCAGAGATATTGAACAAGCGAAAATAATACTTGGCAATTCATTACCTGATGCAATTTTTATTGACATTGATTACGCCAACACGCCTGGAATTACATTTTTAAAAACGTTAAAAAACACTGAACGTTTTAAGGCAACTCCTGTAATAGCATATACAACCTGCATACAACAAAATGAAGAACTGCTTAATGATAACACCTGTGATTACATGCGGCTGCCCGGCAATGTGCCTGCTATGGCTTTAATATTAAATAATTGCTTTTATAAAACGCCCGAAATAAATTTTGCAGAGCAAATTTTATCATCCTGCTTTAACAAACAGCTATAATAATTTTTATGAAAAAGCTGCTTATTAATAAGCAGCTTTAAGGGTTCGGAAATAAATATCTTATAAGTAGTTTTAATAACGTTCAACATTATAACCCTCATCTGTTGATAACTTTCCAATATTTGTTATTTCAGTTCTATTCCTCTTTTCAGTTTCATTAAAAATTAATTTTAATTTTTTTGATACCAAACCATAGCGGTCATCCTCCAGGTAATTTTTTAATATGTCTGCTTCCCATCCATTGGTGGTATTGTATATTAATACTTTTTCCCAGCAACCTAATTGCTTTGCAAACATTATAACAAGAACGGCATCCCGTACCTGCTTAAAATCATAAAATATAAAAACATTATCAAGCACACCAGTGCCACGAGCCTTAATTATCACACTCATAAAATAAATTTTAAAAGAAAAACAATAAAAGTGGAGATATGTAAAATCGCCCAACCGGGGTTATAGAATTATGAAGATATGATTAAATAAAATAATTCAAAATGATTTTTTAGTTAAGGAAACGCTGCTTGTTTTATATCACCAACTTATTTAATACAGTTTTTATAAGGCCTGTTATATCAGCACTGCTTATAACTGCATCCGGTTTAAAAAGCTGCATTGCCTGCTTCGGCATGTAATCAACATCCGCAGTTAGTGGGTTTTGAACAATGGTATAGCCACCTGATTGTTTTATTTTATATAAACCCTTTGCGCCATCTGCATTGGCACCGGATAACAATACGCCAATTACAGTACTACCAAAAACGTCTGCTACACTTTCAAATGTTACATCAATACTTGGGCGGCTGTAGTACACTTTTTCAGATGAGTCAAGCGAAAATGTATATTGATTTTCTACCAGTAAATGATAATCCGCAGGAGCAATATATAAGTGGCCCGGCAGTATTGCATCTTTATCTTCCACCTCTTTTACAGTGAGTTTAGTCTGGCTTGCAAGCAAATCACTTAACACAGAATCAGCATCATTTTTACGATGGATAATTAGAATATAAAAAATATCATTTGTTATTATGGCGCCTGCAATAATTTTAATAATTGCATCAAGGCTACCTGCAGAACCGCCAATAACTATTACCTTGTATTTTATTTCATTTTGCGCCATATTTTTTCTTTGGTCAGTTGAACATATTCTGGTGCAATGTTTGAAAACCGGATGTTTTCCTTTGCACCCAATACAAGAAATCCTAATGGCTCAAGGCTGTCATTAAAAAGATTAAGCACTTTATCCTGCAAATTTTTATCAAAATATATTAATACGTTTCGGCAAAAGATCAATTGAAATTCATTGAACGACCTGTCTGAAACAAGATTATGCGTTGCCGTTATCATTTTTGTTTTTAAGCTTTCATCAAATTTTGCCAGGTCGTATTTTGCTGTATAATAAGATGAGAAATCTTTTTTGCCGCCTGATAAAATATAATTTTCTGAATATTGTTTCATTTGGCTTACAGGAAAAATACCACGTTTTATATTTTCAATTACAGATGGATTTATATCGGTTGCATACAACAAAGATTTATGCAGCAAATTCATTTCCTGCAGCATGATGGCAGTTGAATAAACTTCTTCGCCCGTTGCGCAGCCCGCATGCCATATACGTATAAGCGGATGCGTTGCAAGCACAGGCAAAATCTTTTCCCGCAAGTATTTAAATGTTTGAGGATCGCGAAACATTTCGGTTACATTAACCGTTAACTCTTCCACCACATGTGTAAAATAATCAGGTTCGTTTTTTATGCGGTAAAATAATTCTGCAAAGCTTGGTATTCTATCAACTACCAGCAGGCGGCTGATGCGTCGTTTTAAAGAAGCTCTTGCATAATTTGAAAAATCATAACCATATATATCAGCCAGTGAAGTTATCAGCAGATCAATCTCATTATCATTTATAGTAGTTACTTCCCACATCGGTTTTTTAATCAATCAGCATAAATATTTAATAAGAATTATGCCATTGCATTTGTAATGATAGCCTTTAACTTTCATACAACCAAACACGCAGCAAAGAAGTAAGCTGATCTACATCTACAGGTTTTGTAATGTAATCTGAAGCGCCTGCGCTTATACATTTTTCCCTGTCACCAACCATGGCTTTTGCTGTAACAGCAATAACAGGCAGGCTTTTATATTTCGGGTTCTTTCTTATGTTTTTAATTGATTCATAACCGTCCATTTCCGGCATCATCATATCCATCAACACAATATCAATGTGGTTTTTTTCAAGCTGTTTAAGTGCATCAGCACCATCAATTGCAGATACTGTTTTCATGTTATATTGTTCCAGCGACCTGGTTAATGAAAATATATTGCGCACATCATCATCTGCAATTAAAGCAGTTTTATTTTTAAGCACATCATTTAATGCACCCAGCTTTTTATACGCAGATGGTTTTTTTTCTTTGTTGATTTCTACAAGATGCAGGAACAAAGAAATCTCATCTAATATGCGCTGGTAAGAATAGGCAGTTTTAACCACGATAGAATCAGCATATTTTTTCATGCGCATTTCTTCAGCCGCAGATAAATTTTTCCCTGTAAAAATGATGACAGGAATGTTTTCAAAACCCGGTGTGTTTATTATCTGCTCAAGTGTTGAATACAACACCAACCCGTTTGTACCGGTATCTAATACTATACAATCAATATTTTTATCATGAATCGCATCTTCACTTTGCTGCACTGTATTTTTTATTACTGCCCGTATATTATTTTTTTCAAGAAAGAAAACCAAAGCTTCTGCATGTTTTAAATTTTCTTCAACTATAATAACTTTTTCCGGCTTATTACTTAATGCGCTTTCAATTTTTCTGAATATGTCGCTCATCTTATCAAGCACAATCGGCTTGCTTATAAAATCAATTGCGCCTGCAGAAAGGCTTCTGTTCCTGGCTTCGTGAGATGAAAGAATATGTACAGGAATTGATCGGGTGGCACTGTTTGTTTTTAATTCATCCATTACCTGCCAGCCGCTTTTTATGGGCAACTGAATATCTAATAAAATACCTGCCGGTTGAAATTGTGCAGCAAGCTCAATGCCTTCATCACCTCTTACAGCAATTAAACCTTTGTAATTATTTTTTCTTGCAAATTGAAGCAGGTGCTTTGCAAACACAGTATCATCTTCAATTATTAATATTACTTTATCTTCTTTAGTTATTGTATGCCTGTCATCAGGAACAGGTTCCGGAATTGTATCAGCAACAAACTCATCCCTTACTTTTTCAGCAACTGAAATTTGCTGTACAGGCTGCTTAATTTCCTCTTGTTGTAAAGGCATATTTTTATTTAAAGGAATGGTAAGTATAAACTCGCTGCCTTTGCCTTCATCACTGTTTAAATAAATTTTACCACCCAGTAATTGGGCAAGCTGACGGCTTATTGACAACCCAAGCCCTGTGCCGCCAAATTGCCTGCGTGTTGAGCCATCTGCCTGTTGAAAAGCTTCAAAAATGGTTTGCTGTTTTTCTTTTGCAATACCTATACCGGTATCTTTTACTGAAAAGATTATTGCTGCATCATTGCTTGAAATTTCTAATGTAACAGAACCCTGCTTTGTAAATTTTAATGCATTGGATATAAGATTGCGCAATATTTGTTCAAGCCGTAAACGATCTGTTTCGTGCAAACCTCTGGCATGCGTTGCGATTGCCGA
>CAZZXW010000223.1:0-5748 GCA_964658095.1 uncultured Parafilimonas sp.
TTTTGAGGAGTAAGTTTTTCCTTATCACGGCAATCAGGAACACCATCACCATCTGTATCTAAACTAACACCGTGTACATCAACTGCACAACCAGCTGGTGTGTTTGGTTCCATATCAAACTGATCAGTAACACCATCACCATCGGCATCAGGTAAAACAACCGGAGGAAGTTTCATATGCTTAGGAGTAGCAACTTCATTATAAATATAGTTGTTAGGATTGATCCACCATAATGGCGCTGTATGTGTTGCAGAACTTCCTAAATTGAAATTTAATTTAACTAAAGAGTACGCCATCTTATCCGCACCTCTTGAATTCTTTTTATTATCATAACCATCCAAAAAATCTACACCAGTTAAAGAATTAGAAATTCTTTCTTCAAAACCAAGTCCAACTTTAGAGCTAAGTTTAAATTCTAAACCACCACCAAAATCTATGTTGTTATATAATGCCTGGTTATCTCCACCAGCTACGCCACCATCTTTATGAAAAGTAGTAATCAGTCTATTTTGTTCAGCTTTAATTAAATCAGTACGTGCTGAACCATCATAATGAGTAAATCCTTTTTTGCCTTCTGCAATTTGTGTAGCAGCTAAACTATATCCGAGAAAAATATAGTAATTAACTTTTGGGTTTCCTCTGTGTGAGCTAATTGTATTTAAAGATGCAATTAAATCCGCACTTAAAATATGTGTAACATTTGAACTGAATGGTATGTAATAATTGTTAGTCGTTCCTTTATAACCAGGAATTTTCTGTACACTTCCAGTATAACCAATTCGTCCAGAAAATACATGACTGATTGGTACCCTTAATGAAAGGCTTCCTGCAACACCACCGCCATAAAAACCATTACCATTTTTCTTTGTAAATATCGGCCTGTCACCAATGACAACTGCATTACCGCCACCAGCACTCAATTCCCACATACTCCGCGGTTTTGGAGGATAAGGATTTTGATAATTTACAAATTCATTGTACTGAGGCATGCTCTTGGTTGAAATTTTTGAAGAGTCATAAGCCCAGCTTGCATCAGTGCTTGATGTAGACGACATTGTTGCACCAGTAGTGCCAGTAGTCGAAGTACCAGATGTTGATGTCCGAGTACTATCCTGCGCATAGGATGCGGTTTGAATTAAAGCCACTAAGGCTAAAATTAATTTGAACGTTTTGCTTACCATAGTAATTTTTTTGATTGTTAATGTTTCCCTTTAAAAAATATATACAAATTTAAATATAGATTATGAAATACCAAACTTTCAATAATATATTTTGAAAATCAGTACTTATGACAAATAGTTTTTTCATTTTGCTGCTTAACTACGTTTAATTGTTTTAAACATATATTGCGGCATATTGAGATTAATGAAGAAAGCTATACAATTAATAGACCAAGATTTAACAAAGTTTGAAGAATACTTTAGCAAAGCTGTAAAAAGTAATGCGCCATTGCTTGACAGGATTATGCAATATATTGTTAAGAGAAAAGGCAAACAAATAAGACCCATGTTTGTGTTGTTAAGCGCAAAATTAGGAGGGCAGATAAGTACATCAACTTACAGAGCTGCTTCTTTGGTAGAATTATTACACACTGCAACATTAGTACATGATGATGTGGTGGATGAAGCGCCTGAACGCAGAGGCTTTTTCTCTGTGAATGCTTTGTGGAAAAATAAGATAGCAGTTTTAGTAGGTGACTACCTTTTGTCAAAAGGTTTGTTATTGTCACTAAACAACAATGATTATAAAATCTTACAGATTCTTTCAGAAGCAGTTAAATTAATGAGCGAGGGCGAATTACTGCAAATAGAAAAATCCCGCACACTTAATGTAACCGAAAGTATTTATTATGATATTATAAAAGGTAAAACTGCATCACTGTTATCGTCAGCTTGCGGTGCGGGTGCAAGTACTACTTTTAGTGATGAAAAAACTATTGAAAAAATGCAGCAATTTGGAGAAAAAGTAGGCTTGGCGTTTCAAATAAAAGATGATCTTTTTGATTATAGCAACAAAGATATTGGCAAGCCTACGGGCATAGATATTAAAGAGAAGAAACTAACCTTGCCTGTTATTTATACGCTTAATAATTGTGATAAAAATTTACGCAGAAAAATTATTTACATAATAAAAAATGATAACCGCAATAAAGAAAAAGTGCAGTTTGTTTTTGATGCTGTGAGAAGCACTGGTGGAATTGATTACGCAGAAAACAAAATGTTTTCTTTCAGGGATGAAGCTTTAAAAATTTTGTATGAGTTTGAAGCCTCTGAAACAAGAAATGCGCTTGAAGATCTGGTTCGTTATACAACAGACAGAAGTTACTGATGCAAAAAAGATGGAACATATTATCAGCAAAAGAAGATGAAGTTAATACGCTTAAAACCAGCTTGGGCATAAATAAAACTTTGTGTAAAATCCTTATTCAGCGTGGCATAAATACGTTTGAAAAAGCACATAATTATTTTCGTCCGCAACTTTCGCAACTGCATGATCCGTGGATAATGAAAGACATGCTTAAAGCAGTTACGCGTATTCTTTCCGCCATAAAAAATAACGAGCAAATTTTGGTTTTTGGTGATTATGATGTTGACGGTACAACAGCCGTTGCATGCATGTACCAGTTTTTAAAATCTGTTTACCCAAACGTTTCATTTTATATTCCACACCGTTACCGCGAAGGTTATGGAGTTTCGCTTGCCGGTATTGAGTTTGCCAAAGAAAACAATTATTCACTTATTATTTCGCTTGATTGCGGCATTAAATCTATTGAGCTTATAAATTATGCAAAACAAAATCATATTGATTTTATAATCTGCGATCATCATTTGCCCGATGATGAAATTCCTGCTGCAGTTGCGGTGCTCGATCCAAAACAAAAAGACTGCAACTATCCTTTCAAAGAATTATGCGGCTGCGGTGTTGCCTTTAAATTAATGCAGGCTTTAAGTGAAGAAATGCACTTGCCGGAACAGTCTTTTTTAAAATATCTTGACCTTGTTGCAGTTGCCATTGCAGCCGATATTGTTCCGATAAGTGATGAAAACCGTGTGCTTGCATTTTATGGATTAAAAAAGGTGAACGAAAACCCGGCAATAAGTTTAAAGGCATTGCTGCATCTTGCAGGCATGCAAAAACAAGTGCATATAAACAGTCTTGTTTTTGTAATTGCTCCGCGCATAAATGCAGCCGGCAGAATGGACGATGCTAAAAAAGCGGTGCGCTTATTTATTGAAGAGGACTTTGATAAAGCATTGCAATTTGCTGCTATGTTGCACGATGATAACACAGAGCGGCGGGAAGCTGATAGCAATATAACTGATGAAGCGTTGGCAATTATTGAAGGTGATATAATTCATAAAGAAAGAAGAACAACGGTTGTTTATAAAGATCATTGGCATAAAGGTGTTGTGGGCATTGTGGCATCGCGGCTTATTGAAAATTATTACAGGCCTACAGTTGTATTAACAAGAAGCGGCGATATAATTGCAGGCAGTGCACGCAGTGTTCCGGGATTTAATCTATATGAAGCAATACATGCCTGCCGCGAACACCTGCTTGGTTATGGCGGCCATTTTGCGGCAGCGGGTTTATCTATGTATGAAGAAAAATTACCTGCATTTATAAACAGCTTTGAAAAAATAGTTTCAGAAACAATTGATGAAAGCTTACTAACACCAGAAATTATTATTGATGCTGAATTAAGCTTTACTGAAATCACAACAACCTTTGTAAATATTTTAAATCAAATGGAACCGTTTGGGCCGGGAAATATGCGCCCTGTTTTTATAAGTAAACATGTAAAAGATACCGGCTATACAAAAACCGTTAAAGAACAACACATAAAATTTGTTCTGGAACAGCATGATAAAATTTTTACCGGCATCGGTTTTAATATGATTGACAAATTCCATTTGATTGAATCTCACAAGCCGCTTGATGTTGTTTATACCATTGACTGGAACAAATGGAATGGTGAAAAGATGATACAATTAAAGGTTATTGATTTTGCACTTTCAGCTTAAACATAAATTAATTACAACGTTTTAAAATCTTTTGCTGTCAGATTAAAAAAAATGAAACCAGTAGTAATTTGTTTATGCGTTTTCTTGTTTAGTGAATTATTTTCATGCACCAAATCTCCTGAATCAAAAACTGTTTTAACTGAACCAAATGCCAGCCTAACAGGACAATGGAAACTTATTGAAACCCTTGTTGATCCTGGTGATGGCAGCGGCACATGGCATTCGACAGATTCAATGGGTTATTACATCCAGTTTAATGCAGACAGTTCATTCGATAACAACTTTATAAACAATTTTGTTCCGTCTGTATACTCAAATATGATAAAGTATAGTGTTATAAATGATTCAATAATAAATTTTATTGATTCAGCAGCAAACGTATATAATCGTTATTACACTATCAAAGAAGATACACTCAATATTACAGGAGGTTGTTATGAAGCGTGCGGTTCAAAATTCATAAAAGAATAGTTTACTTTCTTACAATCAACACAACCACAGCATCCGGTTCATTATTATCTTCTTTAATTGCTTCAATATTTAAACTATTATTTTTAAAAGATGTTTTTACCGTAGAGGCGTCTTTCAACATATATGCTTTCGTTATTTTTTTATAAGGAAAACTATCAAGCTCAACAGATGTTGAACTATCAAGCACATGCACAAACATAGTATCACCTTTCTGCGTAATACAACCCCATTTTTGCGGCTTTATGTATCCTCCTTTAGTGTTGTAAATACTTTCGCCATAAGTGTTTAACCAGTTACCCATATAAGCAAGCCTTTCTTTAAATTCTGGTTGTATTTCGCCATTTGGCATTGGCCCGATATTTAATAAAAGATTTGCGCCGTAACCACTTGCCCTCACCAATAAATCTATTAATTGTTTTGGTGTTTTGTATGATGTATCAGTGATATTAAAACCCCATGAATTATTCATTGTTACGCAAGATTCAAGCGGTAACGCCGATGGCTTTTGAAAACTCAGGCCGCCTTTATTTTCGCCCGGCAAATCCTGTTCAAACATTTGAAAATCTTCACCAGGCAAAGGAGCCAGGTGATGGTTGTTCCCAATTAAACATTGCGGTTGCAGTTTATGTATTAATGCATAAATTTCATTTAAATGCCAGTCAACTTTTGGTGTTCTGTCTGGAGCGCCTTCAGGTGCAGTTTGATCCCAGTAACCATCAAACCAGATTCCTGCAATTTCTCCATAATTGGTTAATAATTCTGTAAGCTGTTGCTTCATAAATGCTATATAATTATTCCAGTCGCCATGCACAGTGCGGCCAGTTCCCTGCCCTGTTCTTCCTGTCCAATAACTGTAATCATCACGCCGCCAATCGAGCAAGGAATAATATAAAAATAGCTTTACGTGTTGCTTGTGGCACTCATCAGCCATCATCTTTACTATGTCTTTATGATAAGGCGAATTCATAATATTAAAATCAGAAGCTTTCGTATCCCACATGCTAAACCCATCATGATGACGTGTAATTAAAGTGATGTAATTCATGCCCGCATTTTTTGCCATGCTTACCCATTGCGCTGCATCAAAATCAATCGGGTTAAAAAAATTCATCAGCCTTGTATAATTTTTTACCGTGATGTTGCGGTTATTCATCACCCACTCACCATCACCCGGAATACTAAACGGGCCCCAATGAATAAACAATCCAAACTTTGCGTTGGTAAATGAATCTCTTGCGTCAAGATTTTGCTG
>CAZZXW010000224.1:0-1661 GCA_964658095.1 uncultured Parafilimonas sp.
CTTACAACATCTCTTGCAGTTTTATCTTCAACTGCGCCCCATAAATAGACAGCCCTGTTCTTCAAAAATAGCTGTTCCATTTTTTTCATCAGGTAAGGAGATTGTTCCGGCTTTTCTTCTTTTGGCGGCTCTTCTTCTTCTTCATTAATTGTAAGCGGATATTTTAAATCAATCATATTATAAGTTTAATGTCTTGTTTTTGTTACATGTACCTTGAATCTAAATTCTTATTTCTTGTCTTTCTTTGGATTAGTGATAAGCACTTCATCCACCACACCATACGCTTTGCTTTCATCAGCATTCATCCAAAAATCACGGTCACAATCTGCTTCTACCCTTGCTAATTCTTTTTCTGTATGATGTGCAATGATGCTGTATAATTCGTGTTTAATCTTTCTTATTTCTTTAGCAGTAATTTCTATATCAGTTGCCTGGCCACCAATTGAACCAAATGGTTGGTGCAACATAATGCGGCTATGTTTTAAAGCGCTTCTTTTTCCTTTAACACCAGCACACATTAATATAGCTGCCATGCTTGCAGCAATGCCTGTGCATATTGTAGAAACATCAGGGCTAACAAACTGCATGGTATCATAAATACCTAAACCGGCATACACACTTCCACCCGGACTATTAATATACATCTGTACATCTCTTGTTCTGTCAGTGCTGTCTAAAAACAATAGCTGTGCAGTAACAATGTTGGCAACGTAATCATCAATCGGTTCACCCAAAAAAATAATCCTGTCCATCATCAGCCGGCTAAATACATCCATGCTGGCAACGTTCAACGGGCGTTCTTCAATTATATAAGGTGTAAGGTTTGTTATACTGTGTTGCTTAAATCCATGTATAGTATTAGAGCTAATACCTCTGTGCTTTACTGCATATTTCTCAAATTCCTTTCCATAATCTATCATAGTAATATTTGTTTTTGCGATGAAGATAAAAGAAACATTCAAACCAAATACCATGCAAACAGAATATCAGGACAAAAGGACAGAAGAACATTAAATGAAAAATGAATAATGCAGAACGGATGCCATTAAACTTTTATAAAAATTTTTCTTTTGTATAGTATTATCATAGGTATTGATAAAAGAATAACATACGTTAGAGCACCTGCAACGGAAGCATTGAAAGGAGAGAAGTGTGGTTTAAAAAAACTGTCATACAAATATTGCTGTAACCCAACTTTTTTTCCGTTAAGATGTGGATGGAACCAATCCAGCACAGCCAATACAACATCGGCTGCAACATAAGCTGTGATTGCGTTTGCACCAAAAGCTATAAATGGAGTTATATATTTTTTTCGTTGCTGCACATCAATAAGCCAGTAAGATAAAGTAAGGCCTGCAGTAGCAAGGCCGCCGGTATATAAAACAAATGAGCTTGTCCATAAAGCTTTATTGATTGGAAAGAATTGATTCCATAATAATCCTGCAATTACTGCAAGTGTTGCCACTACAAAAAGCCATGTTGCTTTAACAGGTTCGGTTCTGTCTTTTCTTCTTAACCAGTCTCCAATCATAATTCCAAACAGGCAGGTTGATATTGAAGGAAGCGTGCTAAGTATGCCTTCAGGATCAAACGTTTTACTGCCACTCCACATATGTTTTGTGGTAAGAATTGTTCTGTCAAGCCATGCAGCAAGATTGGTA
>CAZZXW010000224.1:1671-5707 GCA_964658095.1 uncultured Parafilimonas sp.
CACGGGCACAAGATTCATCAGCAAATAATATCCAATTAATATCAGCCAGAATATCCAAAGCTGCTGTTTAAAATTTGTTTTAAGAAAGATGACCACCGTAATAAAAAACACAATTGCAATACGTGGCAATACGCCAAGTATTCTAAAGTTATCAAAGCTATGTGCTAATGAAAAATTGCGATCTGTAAACGTAAATAAAAAATGTAGGGCTGTAAATATGAGATAAATAATTACAGAACGCTTAAGCGCAGTTAAAATAAGTTTTGCATGTAGTGTTTTATCTGGTTTTCGTGGGCCGATGGCTAACGTAATAGATACGCCAACCATAAATAAAAAGAAAGGAAAAACCAGATCCGTTGGTGTGCAGCCATTCCATTTTGAATGTTCCAGCGGCGGATAAACATGGCCCCAATCGCCGGGATCATTTACCAATATCATTGATGCTACAGTTAAGCCGCGAAAAAAATCAAGTGAAAGCAACCGATGTTTTTTTTCAGGCTGCATGATAGCTGGTTCCATTAAAAATAATTTATGCTGATGAAGCTTTTATAATAACTAATGTTCCGTGTCTATCCACATGTGACTGGTTAACTTATCGCCACCAATTAAGCGTGCTACTGCGGCATTATAATTAGTGCCATTAGAGAATTTTTCGCTTTGCGGATAAGGCAATCTTCTTGGTATTGTACCACCTGTTGCATTACCTGGGTATTTTGTAGGTGTCAATTGCGGATATCCAATATACTGATTTGCTTTTGAGCTGGTTCTACGCCAGTTGCACCAAGCTTCATATTCATCCATAATGGTGCATGCCCAATATTGAGTGTTGATCTGGTTTAATCCATCTGCATCATCATACGGATGTGCGGCAAGGTAAGCCTGTGCATCATCATCACTTATTACAGCATCATCTCCGTAAGCAGCTAACTGTGTGATAGCGGCAACCACACCATTGTTATAATGTGTTTCAGCATTGCCAATGCCCCAACGTTTTGCAGCATCGGCTAATAAAAATTCGGTTTCAGCATAAGTAATTATAAAGTTTGGCGCATTGGGATCTAACATTATTTCACTCAATCTTGAATAACCCTGCATGCCTAAAGGCTTTGGATAATCTAATCTCTTTTGAATGTTTAATGAATCAACAGTTCCACCTGTACGATAACCTGGCGGCAAACCAAATTGATCTTTCGAAATTGTATCTCCGTTTGGCCCCTTTGCTAAAATCCAGGAAATTATATGCAAGCGCGGATCATTATTGTTCTTTAAAAAGTTTATGTATGTGCTGCATAATTTCAGATCAGAACTATCTTGTCCATGTATTTCCCATGAATCTTTATTGATAGTAAGACCATTTCCATCTTCATGCTGTACGATGGCATTATCATCATTACTTTCCATTGTATGGCCTGTAACTTTCTTTACATATTGTTGTGCGGTGGCAGGATCAACCTTGGTTAAGCGCATAGCAATACGCAATTGCAATGAGTAACCAAACTTTTTCCATTTATCAATTTGTGTGGATGGATCAACAGCATAAAATACATCGCCGGTTGGCAAGTCTGCGCTTTCATCAAGACTGTCTGTTGCCTGAGAAACTTCTTTCAATAAATCAGTATAAATATCCTGTTGCTTATCATACACCGGTGTATAAAGTCTTTCATAATAACCAAGACCAGCCTGCGAGTAAGGCACATCTCCATATAAATCTGTAATTCTTTCAAACACCAAAGCTTTCATTATTCTTGCCATCTGATGCAGGTTTCTGTACTTAGGATTATTTAAAGTGAGCTGATACAATTCAACAACAGGTTGCACCTGATTAGGATAAGCTTCAGCAAAATAATATTCTGTTCCGCCACTTTTTAAATATTTGTCACCCGGATAAAAACCAAGATTAACTGATGCAGTATGCTGAATATAACCGCCAATATTTCCCCATTCAGTTTCCCAGTTTTCACCCTGGAAGTTATTGCTGCCGGTATAATATAACTGTACTGTTGAAAGCAACAAGTTTGGATCATATTCGCCTGCGGAAATGGTTGTAGGATTTGTGTTTTCTTTTGTAAGATCTTTTTTACAAGAAGCAAATAATATAACAAGCAATGCTGCAACTGAATAGTATGTTTTAAAAGATTTCATATAAATGATTAATGAAATTAAAAATGAGTTATTACAATTTGATGTTAAGGTTAAAACCATACGTTCTTGAATAAGGAACAGATGGCGCTTCAAGACCCTGCGAATAAATTGAAGCAGAATAACTCGTTTCAGGATCAATGTTTGGCGTATGTTTTATAATGGTAAAAACGTTTCTCATAACAAAGCTTAACCTTATGCCTTGTATCTTACTGTGAAACATTTTTGCTGGAAAATCATAACCAAAAATCACCTGCCTGAATTTTAAAAAACTTGCATCATACACAAACATTCCCTGGTTGGCATAAGCCCAGTTGCCATAATACTGAGAAGGTGCATCATCTTCTGTTCCATATGTTTTATCCCTGCCTGCAACAGTAAGTTTTGAAAGCCCTTGTGTATATGCCACAAGGTTTGTAGTAGAGAACAATTTACCACCAAATTTTCCATCAATTAAAAAAGACAAATTGAAATGTTTGTAATTAAATGTGTTTGTTACACCACCCGTCCATGGGCTTATTGCACTGCCATAATCTTTAGGTTGCGCAACACTTGGATCTGGTGCGTCATAAGTTGGGTCGATAATAATTTTTCCTTTTGAATCTGTTGCAGGATACAAAGCTATAATTTGGTTAGGAGCTTTACCAACTACTTGTTGTATAGATGCCGCAGAGCCCCAGTCATCTGCAGCAGCACCAAGTGGAATGAAGCTTTGTCCTCCTAAATTTAATACCTTACCGCCTGCATAGCTGCCATTAAAATCTATATCCCAATTAAAATTTTTTGTTCTGACAGGTGTGCCGCCAAGTTCAAGTTCAACACCATTATATCTAAATTTACCCACGTTTAATAGTGCATTAAAATATCCTGATGTATAATCAATACCAACTGGTATAATATCGTTGGTAACTGTTTTTTGATATACTGCCAGATCGAACCTTAACTTATTTTGAAAGAAGTCCATTTCAGCGCCCACTTCAAATTCTTTTCTTGAAGATGGCACTAAATCACTGTTAGGTACTTGTGGCCCACCTGCAAATCCAATTGGATAAGTACCATTTGCAATGTTCAAAGGCACAGACTGAACGCCATAACCTTGCAATGTTTGATATGCGCCTGTAGCTTCACCACCAACACCGGCATAACTCAATCTTAATTTACCTAAATCCATATGTGGTATGTGTATCAATTCAGAAAAAACAAATGAGCCGCTAATAGATGGGTATAAATAATCTGTTTTGCCAGGTGCTAAAGTTGAATACCAGTCATTTCTTCCAGTAACAGTTAAATAAGCATAATTTTTATAAGAAAACTCTGCGCTTCCATAAGCAGACCAATACTGCGAATGATCTAAAGAATAACCATCTGAAAGATTTTGTGTGTTACTTATTATATATAAATATGGGATACTAAAATTCTGGCCGTAAGCTGTAACATTTTCATACTGTGATTTTCTGTAATTGCCTCCAACAAAAAGATTCACAGAAAGGTCATGTGTAATGTTGATGTTTTTGCCGGCGGTTACGTCAATATTTAATTCAGTTTGTTTTACATTCTGCTCTGTAATATCACCATTTACATCGTTATCTACAAGATAACCTGTACCGATAGGTTCAATGTTTGTGTTCCTGTCATTGATGTAATCATCTGCTACCTGCGCACCAAAGTAAAGCCCGTTATTAAAAGTATATTTTAAGTTAGCAGAACCTATAAAGCGACTACGATGAATGGCGCCTATAAATTTATAAGCGGCGAAGTATGGATTAGTTGTATACACATCTGCAAAAGGATTTAATTCAACATTTGTTGCAGTTGTACCATCACCATTTGGGCCTGCTAAAGTTTTTATATTGATATTAGGCGGAACAAACATCGGCCCCCAATTAAGATTTCCAAC
>CAZZXW010000225.1:0-5686 GCA_964658095.1 uncultured Parafilimonas sp.
AAGCCTTACCCCGAAATCAAACATCCTTTTGATGCTATTGTGCGTGTAACACGTTCACTCATTTGCGGTTCTGATCTCCACTTGTACCATGGCCTTGTTCCTGATACAAGAGTAGGTATGACCTTTGGCCACGAGTTTACAGGTATAGTTGAAGAAGTCGGATCTGGTGTGCAAAAATTAAAAGTAGGCGATCATGTTTTGGTGCCATTTAATATTGCCTGCGGAAGCTGCCCGTTTTGTAAGCAGGAGTTATATGGCAACTGTCATGAGGCAAATCCTGAGGCTACTGCTGTTGGCGGCTTTTTTGGGTATGCACATATTGCCGGCGGCTATGATGGTGGCCAGGCAGAATATGTAAGGGTTCCTTATGCTGATGTTAGTCCTACAGTTATTCCTGAAGGAATGGATATTGAAGATGCGGTTTTATTAACGGATGTTGTACCCACAGGTTACCAGGCTGCTGAGCAAGGCGGCATACAAAAAGGCGATACAGTTGTTGTATTTGGTGCAGGCCCGGTGGGTATTATGGCCGCCCGTTGCGCATGGCTGTTTGGTGCAGGCCGTGTAATCATTATTGATCATTTAAATTACCGGCTTGAGTTCGCAAAAAAATATTCTTATTGCGAAGCATACAATTTCAAAGAAATGGATGACCCTGTACTATTCTTGAAAAAAGCTACTGACTGGTATGGTGCGGATGTATGTATTGATGCAGTAGGCTGTGATGCGAAAGGTGATGCACTGCAGGAACTTTTCGGCAGGAAATTATTATTACAGGCGGGCAATGCCACAGCTTTACATTGGGCAGCTAACTCGGTTAAGAAAGGCGGTATTTTATCTGTTATAGGTGTATATGGGCCACCATGGAATTTGGTGCCGATGGGAAGCATCATGAATAAAGGCATTACGGTTAGAGGCAACCAGGCTTCTGTTAAGCGTTTGCTTCCTAAAATGATTGATCACGTTATGTCTGGCCGCTTAAATCCAAAAGGTTTGATCACACACCGGATACCACTTGAAGAAATAGGCGACGCTTATCATATGTTTTCTGCAAAAAGAGACAACATGATTAAACCACTTTTAATACCTCCACACGCCAGCGTGGCTTAAAACTATATATATGGAAACAATAACAGAATCTATAAAAGATAAATTAAAACCAGGCTCCCAGGGAGATTCACCAAAAACAGATTCTCAGTATTATAATGAAGTAGCAGATCGCTACAAAAATATCCCTGGTTGGGGTATGGATGCGGATCCTGAAAACGACCCTACTTATCCCATGAAGCATTACAACGGTGCAGACCATGATCGTTTGAACTATAACAGGCCACCTCAGCAGCCCGTTGATATGGAGATACTGCAATCTGTTGAACGCCCTAATATAACAAGGGTATTTGGTACTTCAGTTCCTCCAACAGGTTTTAGCGGAATCCTCCGACGCTTTGCCTATAAATACAGTGAAGCCACACTTGCCCATTGGATGACATTAATTCTTGCAGACAGAATAAATGTTTGGGAAGGATGGATGGATGATTTTGCAAAGGGTACTTTGCCTAACATCTGGAAAGAAAAAGGGTGGGGCTCAGAATGGAGAACAAACCGGCAAGCGGTAATTAAGAAAGTAGCTGTTGGTGCACTGGCTGTAACTATGGTAGCTGTGGTATTATCAACAAGAAAGAAAAGGATGTTTTCCTGATGTGAGGCAATTATACCAGTACTATTATATACGTTTACATGTATAAGCCGCCTCCTGGCGGCTTTTTTTCTATCTGTATTCTGCAATGTTTCTTTCTTCTTAACCCCATGTTCGTTGCAGTAGTTGAAGCACACCATGTAATTCAATAAGGGTTTGTAAAATTCTGTCACTTTATCATAAAACAGGTAAATTTCCTATAACTACCTTATAGGGGTTTGATAGGGACCTGAAAGGGATCTTGTAGGGACTTTTGCAAGGATTAATTAGATATTACTACACTATGTCATGTTTGCAGTTTATCTGCAAGGTTATGCTGTATGGTTGATGTTCAAGTATATACTCAGCGGTAAAGAATATTGTCACTAATTATAAATGAAATTATTATTTTTAATTTTAAACCGGTTATTATATCATCAACTAACTCTACCATCTATGTTATCAAAAATTACTGTTGCGCTACTTGTAGTACTTGTAGTTTTTACAGGTTGCCAAAAAGATATGCAGTCTGAAGCTGTATCAACTTCTGCCATAAATAATTTAGGCATATTTAAAAAAGGAACTGCTGATACTTCAGGCAGATGGTTTGGTACTTCTAAAAGTATATATTCAGATCCTGATGCATTTCCTGATACGGTTTCTGAAAACAGCTTAATCAATAATGGAAAAGCATCTTTACCACCTCTTGCAAAAACATTTCCACCAGACAGGTATGCATTAACAAGTATAGATTATTATTTGCCCGCAGATCAGGAAATTAAAGGCGACAGTGTTGTATTTACTGCGATTGTGCAGGATAGCAATAACATTGCTGAGCTTGATATTGTAGGCTCGCAAAATGTTGCCCATGCGGTTTTTGAAAAGCTAAGCAGTGATTCGAGCAAACTGGTATTATCCGTTGGCAAAACAGTAAGTTCTGTTACGGTACCCGCCATTAGTTTTACTGCATTTAGAATTGTATCGCTTGTTGTACGGGATAACAGGGCTGTGTTACTTATTTCAGATAAACGAAAGTTATCAGTTGTGTTTAATAATGCTGATAAGATTGGCGATATAAAATTACTCAGCGTTGGTTTTTTTAATCACCCGGGAATTACATCTCCAGACAATGGCAGTATTGCCTGTGCCGGTGTAAGATTATTCAACAGTTATTCTGCAAAGCTTTTAATGAAGGAAACATTCAGCTTAACCGGTAAAAGCAATACAATTTTTTATTAAGCTTGATGTGCGTTTCAAACCATTTAAACCAGCATTTATACTCTGGATTAGCTTAGTCTCCAGGCTATGTCAAAGCGCATCAAATCTCAGGTTTGCATTTTCAAATCAGTATATAGACGTAATTTTTTGTTGCACCTGACAACAAAAAATATTACTGGCAAGTATATTCATAATAAGTAATAACAAACAGATAACCGCTTGATAGTGTATTCATCTTTACCTTTAGGCAATATTTAATTCGTATGACAAATAGAAACAGGTATACATCAATGAGTAAAGTTTTATGTATTGCCTTTGCCGGCTTATTTATTGCAACAGGTTGTTTTGCGCAAAGCAATCCTGCAAATAATGTTACAAAAACATCAAACATGGAAAATACAAATGGTACAGCTATTACATTAGGCGGCAAGCCAATTCATACGGTAGGTAAGTTGCCTGCTGTAGGTACAGAAGTTATGAGCTTTACCTTAACTGCGGTTGATCTTTCAGAAAAAACTTTTGCAGACTACAAAGGAAAATATCTTATCATGAATATTTTTCCTAGTGTAAACACCGGCGTTTGCTCTAAATCTGTAAGAACCTTTAACCAGGATGCATCAAGCCTAAACAATACTACAGTGCTTTGTATTTCGAAAGATTTGCCATTTGCACAGAAACAATTTTGCGGCGCTGAAGGAATTGATCATGTTGTAATGCTTTCTGATTTTAGAAATGATTTTGGAAAAGCTTATGGTGTTGAAATTGCAGATGGGCCTATGAAAGGCTTGCTAAGCCGCGCAGTTATCGTAGTAAATCCACAAGGCAAAATAGTTTACGAACAACAAGTGCCGGAAATAGGCCAGGAACCTGATTATGCTGCTGCAATCGCAGCAATAAAATAAAAATGTTTTATAGCTCTTTAATTCAATTGAAGGGTAACATAAGATTACTAATTTAGTGGTACACCAAAGAGGCTTGTCATTTTCTTTGCTGTATAATAATGAAAAAAATTTTACTCCTGCTGCTCATATTCTTTGCTTTTGCCAAACCTGTTTTGGCTCAGTCAATTAATATAGATAGTATAGTTAATGTAGTGGCTGCCCGCAATAAGCACAGCGTAAACGGGCTTACTTTAAACAAAGACAGTTTATACAGGCGCCTGCCGTTTACCAGGCCCGGAGCACAACGGGTAAAGTTGATAAATGATCTGTATTACTATGGGGTTTATCCTGATATAAAACAGGAAACCGATATGGGTTACAGGATACTGGCATGGGCAAAAGTTAATCACGATCTAATTGCCGAGGCTGTTATTTGTGCAGAACAAGGAACAACCATGTCAGCAAATGGGGATGAGGCAGCTGCTGTGCAATTGGCAACAGAAGCTATGGAAGCTGCAAAAGCGGCGAACGATAATCAGGCTCTGGGCATTGTATATCAAAACACTTTTTCAAAACCCGGCATTAGCTTGCTTCAAGCCAGGGCTGACGCCTTTCGATGCCTGGAATCTGCTGGTGCCTCTAAGGATACACTAACTATTTGCTGGGGTTATGAGGATTTAATTATTTATTATAGTCATATAAAAAAACCTGACTCAGCTTTTTTTTACGCTACCAAAGCATTGGATTGGGCTATCAAGGCAAACCGGTTATACGATATTTGTTTTAACATTGATCAGATAGGTTACTTTATGCAAGTAAACGGGCCTGCGGATGAACGGTTGAGGCTGCATTATTTCAGGGGAGCATTAGCACTTTCACAATTGACCAATGATGTTACATCCTTCTATATTACAAATGGCTCGTTAGCCTATTTTTATCTTAATAAAAATATTGACAGCGTGCTATTTTACGCCTATAAGGCTTATGAGGTAGGCAAGCGCATAAATATTCAGAACGAAGCTCCCTTTGTTGATATTATAGCCAAAGCGTATACCCAAAAGCGCAACTTTGATAGTGCGGTTAAGTATATAAAGTTATACGATACGCTAAATACCCAATTATATAATAATAAAAGCATGGTACAAGCCCAGGCCATCACATTCGTGCAAAAGCAAAAAGAACAACAGGCCCAGGCAGATAGGGAGGCTTTGAAAAATTCCCGGCAACGGTGGGTTTTAACTATCATGATTGTATTTCTGCTGATCATTGCCCTTATATTTTGGCGCAATAACCTGCAAACCCGCAAAGCTAATGCGTTGTTGGCCCGGCAAAAGCTGCAAACCGAACTTACGCTGGCTGATTTAAAATCAACCCAACAGCAATTGATCCAGGCGGAAAAAATGGCCTCACTTGGCGAGCTCACTGCAGGAATTGCGCATGAGATACAAAACCCGCTGAATTTTGTAAATAATTTTTCGGAAGTTAACCAGGAAATGCTGGACGAGTTGAAAGTTGAAAGCGAAAAGCCGAAGGTTGAATGGGATGAAAAATTGGTTGCAGCGTTAATTAATGACCTGGTTGAAAATGAGCAGAAAATAAACTACCATGGCAAACGCGCAGACGGCATTGTAAAAAGCATGCTGGAGCATAGCCGTACTTCAACCGGCCAAAAGGAACTTACTAACCTGAATAAACTGGCTGATGAATACCTTCGGTTGGCTTATCATGGACTAAGGGCGAAAGACAAAACTTTCAATGCTGAATTGATCACCCATTTTGATGAAAGCCTGCCTCTTGTAAATATTATACCGCAGGACGTTGGTCGTGTTTTGCTCAATCTGTTTAATAATGCCTTTTATGCAACACAACAAAAGCAAAAGACAGCTGGTGAAAATTATAAGCCGGAAGTAAC
>CAZZXW010000226.1:0-3789 GCA_964658095.1 uncultured Parafilimonas sp.
GTTGAACTTTTTACCTGGGAAAAATTGGATTATGTTGATAAAATAAAAGAAGCGTTTGCGTTGAAATAGTATGCTTGCTTACTCGTTTCAATTCACTTTATTGATGTTCTTATGTAATGTTATCTGAACACTTCAATAAAATATTAGCAACCTATGGCAGATATTTTTGAAAGACTCATTAAAAATTATGGTCCCCTTGGTGAGCATCGACACAAAGCTCATGGTTATTATACCTTTCCAAAATTAGAAGACGAGATTGGTAACCGCATGAAGTTTCGCGGTAAAGAAGTTATTGTGTGGAGCCTGAACAATTATCTCGGTTTGGCAAATCATCCGGAAGTTAGAAAAGCAGATACGGAAGCAACAAGAGAATTTGGCCTTGCTTATCCTATGGGTGCACGCATGATGAGTGGCAACAGCAATTATCATGAACAGCTTGAAAACGAGCTTGCTGAATTCGAGCATAAAGAAGATGCCATATTACTGAACTACGGTTACCAGGGCATTATGAGTGCCATAGACACTTTGTGCGGCAGGCATGACGTTGTGGTATATGATGCAGAATCGCATGCCTGTATTATTGATGGTTTGCGTTTGCATCCGGGGCACAGGTATGTGTTTCGTCATAATGATGTTGATGATTGTGAAAAGCAATTGCAACGTGCTACTTCGTTAATTGAAAAGCAAAAGCAGGGTGGCATTTTAGTGATAACAGAAGGCGTGTTTGGAATGGCGGGTGACCAGGGTAAGATAAAAGAAATCTGTGCTTTAAAAAAAGAATACAATTTCAGGTTATTGGTTGATGATGCACATGGCTTTGGTACACTTGGTAAAACCGGCGCCGGTGCAGGCGAAGAGCAGGGTTGCCAGGATGATATTGATCTCTACTTTTCAACCTTTGCAAAATCAATGGCGTCTATTGGTGCTTTTATTGCAGGGCCAAGAACTATAATTGATTTTATACGCTATAACATACGCTCACAAATTTTTGCAAAGAGTTTACCTATGCCTTTTGTGATTGGCAATTTAAAAAGATTAGAACTGTTGCGATCAACTCCAGCATTAAAAGACAAACTCTGGAAGAATGCATTGCAGTTACAAAATGGTTTAAAAGAAAATGGTTTTGATATTGGCAAAACAGATTCTGTAGTTACCCCGGTGTACATGAAAGGCGGTACACCTGAAGCTACCGCAATGGTTACAGACCTGCGCGAAAACTATAGTGTGTTTTGTTCTATTGTTGTTTACCCGGTTATACCTAAAGGACATATTATTTATCGCCTCATTCCAACCGCAGTTCATACTGACGAAGACATTCAAACAACGTTAAGTGCATTTAGTGAAACAAAACAAAAGCTTGATGCAGGTGTTTATAAAGTAGAAGACATTGTGCACATGGCAGAGGCAAGATGATGCATTAATAATCTCTTTGAATTAAAAAGTCTGCAAGCTCTCTTAACGGTTTTTTTCTTAAGCTTAATACAGCAACTTCATCAAGATGATGCAGTGCTTTATCAAAGTACTGTTGCTTTAATTTTTTAGCCCAGTCATCTACATTGCAATCTTTAAAAATTTTCAACACACGCTGTACTTTATCTTCAGCATCACTACTTAATAAATGTTTTAATTCTTTTTGCTGATGTTCATTAGCAGTTTCAAGCACATGTATCAGTAAAAAAGTCTTTTTATTTTGTTTTATATCACCACCGGCAGTTTTACCAAACTTTTCAGGATCACCAAATGCATCCAAATAATCATCCTGTATCTGAAATGCGATGCCAAGGTTTCTTCCAAATTCATAGAGATGATCTTGATTACCTTCACCCGCACCGCCGAGTATTGCACCCATTTGCAAACTTGCTGCAAGCAATACAGATGTTTTCAATTCAATCATATTTAAGTAATCATCTAAAGAAACATTTTCCAGCTTTTCAAAATCCATATCAACCTGTTGGCCTTCGCAAACTTCTTTTGCTGTCTTACTAAATATCTGGATGATCGGTTTTAAATAACTGCTGCTTATCTTATTTAAATATTCATAAGCAGCAACCAGCATAACATCACCTGCAAGTAAGGCTGTATTTGGTCCATATTTATAATGCACCGTTTCAAATCCGCGACGTAAAGGCGCTGCATCCATAATATCATCATGTATCAAAGTAAAGTTGTGAAAAAGCTCAATGGCTGTTGCAACCTGCCATGCATCAGCATGTATTTCATCAAACAATTCATTGCCCATTAAACACATAACCGGTCGTACACGCTTGCCGCCAAGTCTTAAAAAATAATCATTGGCTGCATATAAAGTTTGCGGTTGTTTAGGAAAGTGTGAAGTATTAAACTGTGTTGAAAATTTTGCTAACAGTTCTTTGAACGAATGCATGCAGCGAATTAAGAACTAAAAATTCAAACCGAAAAATGAGTTTATTTCTGCCTTACATAAGTATAAGAAAAACGATCACAGCAACCTTCATCCAAAAACAAACTGTCTTTAATAACATGTATGCCGTAAGTAAGCGTATCCTTATTGTTGTCTGAAAACAATTTTAATAAAGTATCGCTGTAATAATAATTTGGTTGTCCGGCTTTTGTTACAATATAAGCGCCTTTATCTGCTATCTGGTTATTATAATTTGTCAAGTAATTTCCTGATGATGCGAATGTTATTGTTGTTGGTTTTTCTGGAGTAGTTGTACGTCCTGCAAAGCCGCCGGATATTAATTTCAAAACCCAAGTGCCATCAACCTTGTCAGAATAATTATTTACAACTGATTTTGAACAGGATGAAGAAATGCATACGGAAGCAATCAATAAAACAGTAAAGGCTTTCATATAAAATTTTAAGCTTGACACCATCACTGCATTTAACGTTGTGACACTAATATTTTTCTTTCTTATTTTTTTTATTTGATTTTTTTGATTCAGGTATTGGGCTGCTTCTGTCTCTCACCCATTCATAATCTAACTGTCTTTTTGTAAGATTAGCAGCAACAATTTTAATCTTAACCTTATCTCCCATTCTAAATTTTTTGCCGCTTCTTTTACCCACCAAACTGTAATCACTTTCAATTAAATGGAACTCATCATAATTATTCAAATCATTTATACTTATTAAGCCTTCGCATTTATGCGCCACCGTTTCAGCCCAAAAGCCAAAACGCGCCACGCCGCTTATTACTGCTTCAAATTCTTCACCTACATAATCTTTCATAAACTCAACCTGCTTATACTTATTGGCTGCACGTTCTGATTCCATTGCTGCACGTTCACGCTCACTGCAATGCTTGCACTTTTCATCCATTTTTTTATCAATGATGGGCTTCTCTTTTAAACAACTTTCAACAATACGATGCACCAGTACATCAGGATACCTTCTTATCGGCGAAGTAAAATGGCAATAGTGCTCAAACCCTAACCCATAATGGCCAATGTTGCCTGTTGTATAAGCTGCTTTTGCCATAGTACGAATGCCTAATTGTTCAAGCACATGCTGTTCCGGCTTGCCTTGTACATCTCTCAATAACTCATTAAAACTTGCCGCAATTTTTTCAGGAGAACCCATATTAAATTTATGGCCAAACTTCCTGGAGAACTCAACAAAAGGCAGCAACTTATCTTTATCAGGTTCATCATGTGTGCGGTAAGGGAAAGGCACTTCTTTTTTGTTAACCTGAATTTTATTTACATACTCTGCAACCTTTCTGTTGGCGAGCAGCATAAACTCTTCAATAAGCTGGTGCGCTTCTTTACTTTCTTTTACAACAATATCAATTGGCTTTCCTTTTTCAT
>CAZZXW010000226.1:3799-5681 GCA_964658095.1 uncultured Parafilimonas sp.
ATCTAATTTAAAACGTACTTCCTGCGATGAAAAATTTATAGCGCCATTATTAAATCTTTCTTTACGCATTTTTTGTGCGATGTTATTCAACAACAAAATTTCTTCAGCATATTTTCCTTCATTGCTTTCAATAACCTGTTGCACGTCTTCATACGTAAAGCGATGATTGGAATGAATTATGGTTTTGCCGATCCATGTTTTTTTTACTTCACCTTTTGTATTCATTTCAAACACTGCAGAAAAGGTAAACTTATCTTCATCAGGCCTTAAAGAACATAAAACATTGGAAATATTTTCAGGCAGCATCGGGTTAACTCTATCAGGCAAATACACTGACGTTGCACGTTTATATGCTTCATCATCCAGTGCAGTTTCAGGTTCAACAAAGTGGCTTACATCAGCAATGTGCACACCAATTTCATACCTGTCATTCTTTATTTTCTTTATTGATATCGCATCATCAAAATCTTTTGCATCAACTGGATCGATTGTAAAGGTCAGAATATTTCTGAAGTCTTTTCGCCGTTTAATTTCTTTATCACTGATTACATCACTCAACCTTTTACTTTCTTCTATTGCAACCTCTGTAAACACAAGTGGAAAACCGCTCTCTGCAAGTATTTCCTTCATCGCCATATCATTAACATCTTCATCATTCAGCACAGAAATAATTTCACCAATTGGTTTCTTATCATCCTTGTTCCAGCGTACTAATCTTGCGGCAACACGTTCTTTATTTTTAGCGCCATTTAATTTATCTAAAGGAATATACAGGTCAGGCATTGGCTTATCTGTATCAGGTACAAAAAATGCATAGTTGGTTGAAAGCTGCAGTGTGCCGATGAATTCCGTTTGTCTTCTTGAAATAACTTCTGTTACCTTGCCTTCTTTTTTGCCGGTGCCTGCATTTTCTTTAAAAACTTTTACCCGCACTGTATCACCATGCAATGCATTATTAAAACTGCCCGGACGCACCAACACATCACCGCTGCCATCTGCAATTACAACATAACCTAAGCCATTGCGGGCAATATCAAGATTACCTTTTAAAAGATATGCCTGTGATGATTGATGCTTGGATTTTTTGTGTTTCATTCATTAGTTTTTTTAAACCCTGTTATAAAATCAATTATTATTTTATTGAAAGCTTCTGCTTCATTAAATAAAAATGTATGTTGAACAGGTAATACGTATAAAGGCAAATCTTTTAATTGATCTTTAAATTTTATCAGGCGCACTGCATCTTTTTCTGTTGTAACAATACACTTGTCTGATGATTTTATCTTTTCAAATTTTTTATTAATATCCTTCAGATCATCAATTGAGAAAACATGATGATCACTATAACTTATTTCTTCATAACCGGCTGTATTTTCAGAAATAAAATCTTTAAGCGGTGCAGGGTTTGCAATACCATATACCAGTAAAACTTCATCTTTTGATGAAAGAATTTTTTTTGTTTTTGTGGTAATATGATACAGGCTTTGATATTCAATTTTTGTAAAAAATATTTCTTTTAACTGATATGGTTTTAACTCATTTGTAATTTTTATTTTTTCATTATTATTAAGTTGAGCGGGGCATTTTGTTACAACAATTATTTCTGCACGCTTCGCTGATTTTTTTTGATCTCTTAAATCACCGGTTGGTAAAAAAAAATCATGCGTAAACAAATTATTGTATTCAGTAAGCAAAATGTTGAAGCCGGCTTTTATAGCACGATGTTGAAATGCATCATCTAAAATTATTAATTCTGTTTCAGGTTTATCATGCAACAATTGAGGTATAGCCACAACACGTTCTTCACCAACCGCAACTGATACACCAGGAAATTTTGTATGAAACTGCATCGGCTCATCACCGATGTCTAATGCAGTTGTAA
>CAZZXW010000227.1:0-5665 GCA_964658095.1 uncultured Parafilimonas sp.
CTCCTGGATACAGACATAGGCAGGCCGATCGGCAATATTTCTTCCAATATTAAAAATGAAACACTGGAAAGAGATGCGCGGGAAGTTATAGCCAATGGAAAAGTAATTACCAAAGAGGTAGAAGCCATTAATGGTAAATGGTACCAGATGATGACCATGCCGTATGTGCGGGAAAAGGATCATACAATTGACGGCGCCATTATTACTTTTAATGACATTACAGAATTAAAGAAAGTTCAAACGGAATTAGACAGAACTAACAAAACGCTTGTAACTATAAATGATGACCTTGATAATTTTGTTTATTCAGCTTCGCATGACCTTTTAGGACCGCTCACCAATATTGAACAGATCATCTCATTATTAGAAGCAAAAGATACGCTGGATGATGAGGTAAAACATTATTACGAGCTGCTTAGATCTTCCGTTTCAAAATTTAAAACAATTATTAGGGATTTGGCGAAGGTTGGAAAGATACAAAGCGAAACAGTTGGAGCAGATCCTATTAATTTAATTGAATTAATAGATGATATTAAGTTAAGCATCCAGGAAAAAATTACTTGTGCTAAAGCTACTATTTCTACAAATATTAACGTGAATGAAATCAAGTTTTCAAAAAAGAATATAAGAAGCATTATTTACAATCTTATAAGCAATGCAATCAAATTTAAAAGCCCGGAACGGGACCCTAATATCATTATAACAACTTCAACAGAAGAGGGATTTATCTTTTTATCAGTGCAGGATAATGGGTTGGGGATACCTGCAGCCGAGCTTGGAAATGTCTTTAACATGTATAAACGTGTTCATGGAAATATTGAAGGACAGGGCCTTGGTTTATACCTGATAAAAAAGATAATAGACAATTCAGGCGGCAAAGTTACTGTTGAAAGTAAAGAGGGTAAGGGAAGTACTTTTAAAATTTATTTTAAAGCTTGATTGACTAATGATTAAGATACAAATTTTCAAAGGCCGGGTACTTTTTCTTGAGAGCTTTGTCAACAATATATTTAGAAATCTTCCAGAGTCCAATAAGCAAAATAAATTTTACAAAATCCGGGATCTCGTCACGCAGCTTTAGATTGCCTAATATGATATAGATAGTCCCGATTGCAATAATTGCAATTGCGAATAATTTTTGTCCAGTAGCCCAAACAGTTTCGTTTAGTAATGTTCGTTTTGTAGTTATACCATAAAAGTTATTGCCAAATTTTGGTGGAAATATAAAAATACATAAGGAGGATAGGATTAGAAATAGCCCAATATAAATGTCTATGTATTCGTGAAAATTTGTCAATTGAGTCTTTATGTAAAATTAGTGTTTAAATTTTATGACGCACAACGAGCATAGCTTTCTGCACCTTGGGAATTAAATTCGTCTGCCGTTAACCACTGCCCATTGAAATTTGTTGATGAAGTTAAGTACAAAAGCTGATAGATATTAGTCGGTTGGAACTGAAGCTGGGATTTACAAATAATTGATATTACAAGGTCAGCCCCAACGTACATAAATCCGATGTTGGCTGAAGCTTAATAATTTATTTTCTATTTTTCTGAAATAATAATTTGGTGTTTATTGCGATAAACAACATGGCCATTTGATTGTTTAAAAGGTTGTATTGCATTTAAAATTGTTTCCTTCACTTTATCAATTCCATTTTCATCAATAGCTTTTGAAACAACACCCAAAGACGCTAGCCCCCTTACTGCAATTTCTTCGCTAGGATAATCCCATGTAGACCTGATATATGCAGAGCTTATTTTTTCATATCCGATGTTTAATAATGTCTTTTCAAGGAGCGAATTTTCTGAAAGCAAAAATGGGTAAAATATATCTGTATTAGGCGTTAATAGATTTCCAATCGCTTTTAAAAATGTCACAATTTCACAATCTTCTTTCTTGCCCCAAATCATTGTAACTAATTTTCCTTGAGGTGTGAGAACTCTCGTTGATTCTAATAGGGCATTTTCAACATTTTTTGCATATTGAAATGAATTAAATCCACATACAACATTAAATGAATCATCTTCAAATGGTAGGGCTTCCATATCTCCAATAATAAAAAAACCTTTCGGAACCCTATTGATAGCTTCCTCAATGAATGTTTCGGTGGCATCCAATCCCGTAATACAAGCGCCTCTATCACTTGCTAATTTTGCAAAGTAGCCTGTAGCACACCCAATATCTAATAATTTGGTTGAAAAGTCAATTCGTAAAAAGTCCAGAACAAAATTAAAAACCGGTTCCCCTGTTGCTTCTTGAATGTTAGTCCAATCCTCATGTCGATTTCCCCAAAGTGTTTTTTGCATCTATGTGGCCTTTTGAATTTAAATGAAATGCTGTGTAAATTTCAGCAACATTCTCGTATTGCCGAATTGCAGCGCACCGAGCTCGTTAAGCTTGGCAACTCAAGCCAAATTTATATTTAAAGTTTATGATTTGCACTTGACTATATTTATAGTATCGAGACGGAACCACAGACAAATTGAAAAATAAAAAGCTGAAAAACACCTTCGTCAGCCTGCATTTAGCAATACTTTTATTGTGCGGTGGGCTTTAATTTTATGATCAAACGAGTTTTTAATGCGTCTTATCTGTAATGATCCAGTTTATAAAAATAAATAAAGCATAAGCAAACAAACCTCCCGTAATTGACGCTATTATATCTTTCACGTCAAAGTCTCTTCCAGCCATAAATAACTGAGAGAATTCATATAGTATCAAGCCAGTAACAGCACTTATGCTCACTCTGAAAACTTTTCTATTTTCTTTTGGCTTAAACATAACTATATATCCGAAAATAAATATTAATGGTGCTAAAAAATTAGGTAAAGAGTCAGCAAGGCCAAACTTTGTTATATGATTTTTAAAAAGATAAGGTCGGAGTTTTAGTTCTTCAAATAAGGTAAAGGCTAAGAAAATTATTAAGGAGGATATGTATGAGAGACGTCTAATCAAGTTACATTTTTATTTGTTTATATTTATTTTGGCTAATGAAAATATTGTTTGTTATTGAGTTTGAACCGAACTATTTACGTGTTTTAACGCACGTTTTAAACAATTGAAGAAATATTTTACGCTGATTTCGCTATCCTATTATTTTTCTGTATTATGTTGACTTTCCACATCTCTGGGTATAATTTTAAGTCGTTTTTTATTCCAACCAAACAACTGAATGCAATTGCCTCAATAATCTTTCGTCCGTGAAATGCTGCTATTTCAGAGTTATCAAATTTATGTATTGTCAAATTTGATAATGATTAAAACCGAAAGCGATTCTTATCTGTCATACCTTGAAACCCGTAAAGTATTATTCAATCATACAAAGAAATTACCAGCAAATAAAGCATGAAGTGCAAGACATAATTGAAAGCGAAATGGAAAAAATTTTAAACGACTCGCAAAAACAAAACATGATAGTGAAAAAAAATAAACTAATGTGAATAATTTTTAAGTGAGGTGCAATTAAACAATAATCAAATAAAACTTTCTCTGGAGCAGAAAGTAAAAGAGCGCACACTTTCATTAGAGGTAGCAAATCAGAACCTTAAATCACTAAATTTTATTGCATCGCATGACCTGCAGGAACCGCTGAGAAAAATAAGAACTTTTATCGCTCTGTTGCAAGACAAGCAAATGAACAGTGAATCTTCGCGATTATACTTAGAAAAGATTGACGCGGCAGCAATGCTAACAAAGCTCTGGAAGGTAATTGCGTTAAATATTCTGCCGCACGAATGTGTCCGTTATCAAGTTCAAGCAATTCAATTTGTTCCTGTTGCTTTGGGAACAAAGTATTAATCCGATTGGCGCTTCTTCATTCTGTTTCCGTTCATATTTATCAAGCCATCTTAAATATAATTCCATTTGTCCTTTATAAGCTGCTTTAAAGCGGTCAAGTTTTAAATCTATTGCAACAAGCCGCCTTAGTCCGCGATGGTAAAACAACAAATCAATTTTGTGATCTTCATTATCAACAATAATTCTTTTTTGTCTTGCAATAAAAGCAAAGTCACTTCCGAGTTCCACAATAAATAGTTGCAATTGATTTAAAATGGCAGTTTCAAAATCATTTTCAGAATACATTTGAGGTAAGCCAAGAAAGTCTAAAACATAAGGATCGCGAAAGACTAAATCTTCACTAACTGTTCCTTTCACCTTAAGCAAATCCAGTTCCTTTCTGATGAGTTTTTCCGGTTTCAGCGAAAGCGCTGTACGTTCAAATAACATACTTGCTATTCTATCGTTCAAAGTCCTGGTACTCCATCTTTCTTTTATAGATAATTGTGTATAGAAAGTCCTTTTTAAATCATCTTCAATAGCGGCAAGCTCACGGATATGAGTCCAGCTCAATTGTGTACTCAATGCGTTCACTAATTCGTTTTCCGGAAAAGTATCAGCAGCCCGGACGCAGTGCCACAGATGTCTTTTTCCCCATCCACTTCCATAAGAGATAGTTAGTTGTTTAGATAAATTTGAAATAATTGTTTCACCGTATCCAGCTCTTTTGTTCTTAAGCAGGTGCCTGTTGATTGTTTTACCGATTGTAAAATAGAGTATTGTTATTTCAGTATTGATAGTTAACGAAACACGCTTTCTGCTTTGATCAATAAGAATTGCAATGTCTTTATACAATGCGTTTGCAATCTTGGTATCGTTGTTTTTTTCGTTCGATTTTTCCATCTCGGATTTATTAAGGTTACTTATGCTTGATAAAAGATATAAATTGCCTTAAATCGCTTTTAATTCGCCGCCTGACATTCTCTTTTCGAATTTGGCGCGCAATACCTTCATGTCCTCACTTACTTTCTTATTTAAGATCTTTGCATAGTGTTGAGTTGTTCTTAAGTCTTTATGCCCAAGCATCTTGCTAACTGTTTCAATGGGAACGTCATTATTTAAAGTAACAGTTGTTGCGAATGTGTAACGGGCAAGATGATACGTCAACTCTTTTTCAATACCGCAAACTGCAGCTATTTCTTTAAGATATTCATTCATTTTTTGATTACTTAGAATTGGCAGCACCATATCTCTCGCAATACACTTCGGGTGCGACTTATAACGCTCAATTATATTCAGGCATACAGGCAATAGTGGTATGGGTGCTGGCGTATCAGATTTCTGCCTTTGAATAAATAACCATTTCAAGCCATCTATCCCTGTTCTTATTTCTGAACGTTTTAATTTTTGAACGTCCGCATAAGCAAGTCCGGAGTAACAGCTAAACAGGAAGACGTCCCTTACAATCGTCAATCGCTCTGTGGAAAACTTTTTGTAAGTAATCGCTTCTAATTCTTCATCAACTAAAAATTCTTTAATGACTTCGTTGCGCGTTAATTTATAGCCCAGAAAAGGGTCTTGCAGTAACCACTGTTTTTTAACCGCCAACAAAACAATCTTTTTGAGATCACCTAAATATTTCATAACAGTGTTATGGTCGCAATTTTTTTCTGTTTTCAAATAAAACTCAAAGTCAGCGATGAAGTCATAGCTTATTTTTTTTACATCAACATTGCTTCGATTAAACTTCCACTTCAAGAAATGCGAAACGTGACTGTAGGTGGTTTGAAAATGAGTGAGTGTTCCGGAAGCGTATTCTTCTTTCTGCACTAATAACTCTATTTGTTTGTTATGGTGATCAAATAGTTTCATGATAAAACGATC
>CAZZXW010000228.1:0-5653 GCA_964658095.1 uncultured Parafilimonas sp.
TGGTTTTTTGCGGTGAAAGAAATGGAGACTATGATGTGTACAGAGTACCATCGGCGGGTGGTCCTGAAGTAAAACTCACGGACAGCAAAGGCCTGGACGACGGACCGGAGTACACGCCGGACGGGAAATACATTTATTTTAATTCAGTAAGAAGCGGCTCTATGCAAATATGGAGAATGAAGCCTGATGGAAGCAACCCGGAACAATTAACAAACGATGAGTATAATAACTGGTTTGCACATATTTCACCTGATGGAAAGCAAATGGTATTTATTTCTTTTGGTAAAGATGTAAGCGCATCTGATCATCCATTTTATAAACATGTGTATATAAGATTGATGCCGGTTGATGGTGGTAAACCAAAAGTGCTTGCAGCATTATATGGCGGACAGGGAACAATGAACACACCTAACTGGAGCCCTGACGGAAAATCAATTGCATTTATCAGCAACAGTAATTTTCTATCGCCTATTTATCTAACTGAAACTCCGCCAAAAAAATAATACAGATTATTACAAATAAAAAGCCACATTAAATATGTGGCTTTTTAATTTTTTCATTTCAGCTTATAAAGTTTTCAACACATCATTCATACTTCTTACAGCATCTGCACTTTTTGCAAAAGCTGCCTTCTCTTCCTCATTCAAATCAACTTCAACAATTTTTTCCCAGCCGTTTTTACCAATCACAACAGGCACACCCAAACAAATATCTTTTTGCCCATATTCTCCATCAACAAACACACAGCACGTAAATAATTTTTTTTCATCACGTACAATTGCTTCAACAAGTGCAGCGCCTGCGGCGCCTGGTGCATACCATGCAGATGTGCCAATTAATTTTGTAAGCGTTGCACCACCAACCATAGTATCATTTACAATTTGCTTTTGCTGTTCATCACTTAAAAAATTTGTTACAGGCACGCTGTTCCATGTTGCTAATCTTATTAAAGGAATCATCGTAGTATCACCATGGCCACCAACAACAATTGCATTTAGGTCTGTAGGGCTGCAACCAAGATGCTGGCTTAACTGGTATTTAAAACGGGAACTATCTAGAATTCCACCCATACCAATTATCCTGTTCTTTGGCAGCTTGCTTGATGTTATTGCGAGATACGTCATTGTATCCATCGGGTTACTGATAACAATGATTATTGCATCAGGCGAATGCTTTAAAATATTTTCAACCACACCTTTTACAATGCCTGCATTCGTGCCAATTAATTCTTCTCTTGTCATTCCCGGTTTGCGAGGCAGGCCAGATGTAATAACTACCACATCACTGCCTGCGGTTTTAGCATAATCATTTGTACTGCCGGTAATACGTGTATCAAAACCGAGTAATGTTGCTGTCTGCATCATATCCTGTGCCTTGCCTTCTGCAATGCCTTCTTTAATATCAAGCAATACAACTTCATGCGCTAATTCTTTGCGAACAATATTATCGGCACACGTTGCACCCACAGCTCCGGCGCCTACAACCGTTATTTTCATATCTGTTTTTTATGGATGATTAAATTATTGGGTCGCAAAGGTAATAAAGCAACATACTTGTTAGCGATTTACTAACAGGAATAAAAAAATTTACACTTTCTATGCAGTTTTGCACTTCTTATTTCTGCAGGCAAGAAATTAGTTTTAGTTTTGTACGACCACTGAGAATTTTCATCTCGCCGGTCAACAGGCAATAATCAAATTAAGCAAAGAAGCATAAAAAACAAAACGCAGCAAAACTGTGCGGTTTTCTTTTTTATTTTAAGATTATGCTAAACAAAAATTAAAACCATTATATGGCAAAATACATTTTCGTTACCGGCGGTGTAACCAGCAGTTTAGGCAAAGGCATTATAGCTGCATCGCTTGCAAAATTATTGCAGGCAAGAGGTTTCAGAGTTACGATACAAAAGTTTGATCCATATATAAACGTAGATCCGGGAACATTAAACCCGTATGAACATGGTGAATGTTATGTTACAGAAGATGGCGCTGAAACTGATCTGGATCTTGGGCATTATGAACGTTTCTTAAATATTTATACCTCGCAGGCAAATAATGTTACAACCGGTAAAATTTATCAAACCGTTATTAACAAAGAACGTGCAGGTGATTTTTTAGGAAAAACGGTACAGGTGATTCCGCATATTACAGATGAAATAAAACGCCGGATGATGTTGTTGGGCAATGATGGTAATTACGATATTGTAATAACTGAAATTGGCGGAACTGTCGGCGATATTGAAAGCCTTCCGTTTATAGAAGCGGTACGCCAGATACAATGGGAACTGCCTGAAGGTGATGTGTGCGTTATCCATCTTACATTAATTCCTTATTTAAAAGCTGCCAAAGAACTTAAAACAAAACCAACACAGCACAGTGTAAAAATGTTAAGTGAAACAGGTGTGCATCCTGATATTCTTGTATGCAGAACGGAAGAGCCGCTTAACAATGATCTGAAGCGCAAGATTGCTTTGTTCTGTAATGTAAAACCTGAAGCAGTTATTGAGGCGCTGGATGCATCAACCATTTATGAAGTGCCCCTAACAATGCTGCGTGAAAAGCTGGATATTATCTGCCTGAAAAAATTAAATACCACACTTGTTCCTGAAGCAGATTTAAGAAACTGGAAAAGTTTTCTTGATAAACTTAAATATCCAAAAAGTGTGGTAAGCATTGGCCTGATTGGAAAATATATGGAGCTGCAGGATGCGTATAAATCAATACTTGAAAGCTTTATACATGCCGGTGCAATGAACGAGGTAAAAGTGCAGGTGGTTGATGTGCATAGCGAAACTATTAATAAACATACAGTAAAAGAAAAACTTGATCAGCTTGATGGTTTGTTAGTAGCGCCAGGCTTTGGAAAACGTGGTATTGAAGGAAAGATAATTGCCGTGCAATATGCCCGTGAAAATAATTTGCCATTCTTTGGCATTTGCCTCGGTATGCAAATGGCTGTTATTGAATTTGCCCGTAATGTTTTAGGTGTTGATAAAGCGCATTCAACAGAGATGGATGCACAAACCTGCAACCCTGTTATTGATATGATGGAAGAACAAAAAAAGGTTAAGATGATGGGTGGAACTATGCGCTTAGGTGCATATTCCTGCGAAATAAAAAAAGATTCACTGGCTTATGAAATTTATGGCAAAACACTTATCAGTGAAAGGCACCGCCATCGCTTTGAATTTAATAATGATTACCTCGAACAGTTTGAAGCAAATGGCATGATGGCAAGTGGTATAAACCCTGATAACAATCTTGTTGAAATAATTGAAGTAAAAGACCATCCGTTTTTCATCGGTGTACAATATCACCCTGAATTGAAAAGTACGGTTGAAAGCCCTGCACCGTTGTTTGTTCATTTTATAGCAGCTGCAAAATGTTACAATGAGCAACGCAGTTCCCGTAAAAATGCGGTTTTAAAAACGGAGATGCAATCAGCTTAAATTAATTCGGTCATAAAATTACTTTTCCATTTGTTCAATAACTTCTTGCGTAACGCCGGTAAAACTAAAGCCACCATCATGAAATAAGTTTTGCATGGTTACCATTTTTGAATAATCACTAAACATCAATACACAGTAATTAGCACAATCTTCTGCGCTGGCGTTACCAAGCGGGCTCATCTTTTCAGCATAATTGATAAAGCCATCAAAGCCTTTAACGCCGCTGCCGGCAGTTGTTCTTGTTGGAGATTGGGAGATTGTATTTATTCTAACTTTTTTCTTAACAGCATAATGATAACCGAAGTTGCGCGTAACATTTTCCAGCAACGCTTTTGCATCAGCCATTTCATTATAATCAGGGAAAACACGTTGTGCCGCAATGTAAGTAAGAGCTACCACACTGGCACCTTCATTCAGTGCATCCATATCCCAGGCTGTGCGTAAAACACGGTGTAAACTCATAGCAGAAATATCCAATGTTTTTTGGTTGAAACCATAATCAATTGCTGTATAATGTTTGCCTTTACGCACATTTAAACTCATGCCGATGGAATGCAGAATAAAATCTATTCCTCCACCAAAATGTTTTATACTTTCTTCAAATAATTTTTTAAGATCATCCATATTCACAACATCTGCAGGTATAACCGGCGCATTGTTACACTCTTTTGATAGCTGGTTTATTTCGCCCATGCGCAAAGCAATTGGTGCATTGGTTAATACTAATTCAGCACCTTCATTAAAACAGGCTTTTGCAGTTTTCCAGGCAATACTTTGTTCGTTTAATGCGCCGAAGATTATTCCTTTCTTTCCTTTTAATAAATTATACATGGCAATATTTAATTTGAAAGTTTGATGATGAGCAAATTTGCAAATAAGAAATTAAATGAATGAACTGTGCGCCTGATTAATTTCCAAACAGATCATATTTTGTTTTTGGCCGCCGGTCATCAAGCCATTTAAATCCACGTAAACGCGTTTCGTCAGGCAGTTGCCGCATTGGATAAGTTGTTCCTGCTACATTGTTTCTAAACGCAACCCGCTGTGCTTCACGGTTAACAAAATACATATCAATTACATCAGCAGTTGCCTTATTCATCCCGATAAATTTACTGCTATCATCCTGCCCGTAATAAATACTTTCTGAATTTCCTTTTACATGCACATGCTCAATATCTCCATTTACAAAAAAAGCATTTAATGTTCTGCCTTTTACCTGGTTGTAATAATCAGGACCAACCTGCTGAATGCTTAACGCATCTTCATAAACATACATGCGCTTAGGTTTTTTTGATTGTGTGAAAACATAAATCGTATCACCTGTTACCTGGCTTGAACGGCTCCATACAACAGGATCTTTAAACAAGCGAAACGCAGAATCTTCTGACGAATAAAACAAACTGTCACCAACAGCCTGCAACGAATCAGAATAAATTTTTACTTTATAATAGGCTTCAATATAACGGTCTGTTGCACTATCTTTTTTTGCTGATGCAGAATCTATAAGACGTATAGAATCTTTTGCAGGCAATGAATCAAGAATCACAGGCACATTGCGATGCTTACGCAGGTTTGAAAGTCTTGCTGTAAATAATGTATCTGCAGCGAGGTATATAGAATCTTTATTCTGCTTAATAATCATAACAGGATTTTGCGTAGCCAGTAACGATGATAACTTGCCATTGCTTTTAAGGTTGTTTGAAAGCAAGGTTAAGCCTTGTGCAGTGTCTTTATAAACAGAATTACCGCTTGCCTCACTTTGTTGTGTTGAATCATCTGATGCCACTTCATTTGCATCAAGTGTTGTTGTACTGTCTTCAATATGCGGCCGCTGATTAAAATAAGCTTTCTTATTTTTCATATCATAATATCCGCCTGTTGTAAATATCTTTCTTTTGTTAGCGCCTTTAATTATAGTAGGCACTGTAAAGGTTGCAATACTTGTATAAGTGTTATATAATAAAGTATCTGTTGTAACATTATAATCAGGGTTTACCAGCACAACATTTTTCTTAAAGTAAACATTTTTTGTTTCGCCATAATAATAACCTTCCTGGCTGGTGAGCACTGTTTTATCACTAATTACCTTACCTGTTTTTGTATAGATGCCAATGTGTGTGTTTAAGTCGTAATCAAGATCAGGCGTAGTAAGTGTGCCTGAATTATCAACCAGTTTTACATTTCCACTTAAATAAGCTTTTTTTT
>CAZZXW010000229.1:0-4379 GCA_964658095.1 uncultured Parafilimonas sp.
ATACGCATGGTTTGGAATTTCCTGGTTACCCAGCTGGCCAATGCTTGCACGTAATTTTAATAAAGAAATATCTTTTATGTTCTTAATGAAATTTTCCTGGTCTAAGCGCCATCCAACTGAACCTGAAAAAAAGTTTCCATACCTGTCTGTTGGATCTAATCTTGATGAACCATCCCTGCGGAAATTAAAGCTTGCAAGGTATTTATCTTTATAAGCATAATTTATTCTGCTAAATAATGAAAACAAAGCCCAGTGATCTTCATTGCCTCCATTTTGTGCAGTAGTGCTTGTGCCATTATCAAGATATTGAAAGGTTGAAGATTGATCAGTAAAGTTTTGTTTTGAAGCTGATATTTGCTTTACATCATCTTTTATTGCTTCTGTACCAACTAATAAATTTATTACATGATCGCCTGCATAAATATCATAGGTTGCTGTATTTGTAAAATTATAATTATACTCTGTAGCATTTGATTGAGCTAAACTATTGGGAGAATTTATATGCCTGTCAACACCCCATGTTGGAAAGAACTGCCTGTAATTGGTTAAGGTAAGATTACCGCCAAAGTCTGATTTAATTCTTAGATTTTTTATCGGATCAAGTTCAACATACGCATCACCTAAAATTGCATACAAATAATGATTATTATCTGTATTGTCAGCAAGGCCAACCGGGTTTAAACCATCACCAAAAAAGCCAGACGGATTAGGCAAATCAACCAACTGGCCGTTTTTGTAATACACAGGTGTTGCCGGTGTTCTGAACAAAGCATAACGCACTATACTTGCGCCGGGGTTACCGTTACCATAACCATCACCGGAGGTACCAACCTGTCTTAATTTTGAGTAAGAAAGATTAACATTCGTTCCAACTTTAAACAACTTTGAAAGACTTGAGTTAACGGCTGTGCGAAGATTCATACGCTCATAAGATGAGTTGTTGATTAATCCATCCTGTGTAAAATAATTGGCTGAGACTATGTATTGCGAATTCTCATTACCGCCGCTTATACCTACTTGTACATTGTTCATTGGTGCAGATTTAAGCACCTGTTTTAACCAGTTAACATTTGGTAAAGTATCAATAACACTTTGAGGAATTAATGCTCTGTTAGCACCTTCCAGATTATCAGTTGTTGCTGCCGTGTTATAAGCTTTTACATATTCTGAAGTGTTAGCCATTTTAATTAAATGCCCGGTTGTTTGTATGCCTGTGTAAGCATTCAGGTTTACTCTTGTTTTACCAGATCTGCCATGTTTTGTTGTAACAATCACAACACCATTTGCTGCTCTTGCACCATATATAGCAGCAGAAGAAGCATCTTTAAGAATATTAATGCTTTCAATATCATTAGGAGAAATTTCATTAATGCCTGTTTTGGTTGGCACACCATCTATAATATACAAAGGGTTGTTATCACCAATTGTTCCAAGGCCTCTTATTCTTACAGCAATTGCATCGCCGGGTGCACCGCTTTGTGCGGTAACTGCAACGCCGGCTGCTTTACCCTGCATAATCTGGTCAACACCGCCAACAGGTATGTCACTTATATCTTTATTACTTATTACAGATACAGCGCCGGTTAAATCTTTCTTCTTTTGTGTTGAATAACCAACAACAATCACATCATTAAGCCCTGTTACGTTTTCTATTAAGCTTACCTGCAAAACATTTTGGCCTGCAACAGATACTGTTTGTGTTTGATAACCTACATAAGAAATAACCAGTGCAGCATTTTCATCAGGCACACTAATTTGAAAATGCCCAAATCCATCTGTAACAGTGCCTTTTGTGGTTCCTTTGATGGTTATAGAAACGCCTGCAAGCGGTTGCCCATTCTGGCCTGTAACTGTTCCGCCAACTGTTTTATCAAAACGATTAAATGTTGATTGCACCTGCAATGTGTCAGTTGTTTGTACGGCATTTGCGTTATAGTGATACAACAAAATTTTATCATCAATCAATTTGTAATTAATATCCAGGGGAACAAAAAAGTTATCAAGTAACTCTTTGAGTGTTTTATCAGTAACTGATATGTTTATCTTTCTGCCTGCATCAATTGTTTGAGAGCTGTAAATAAACTTAGCTTCAGTTAAATGTTGTAATTCAGCAATTACCTTTTTAATCTCTGTGTTTTGCATATTAACCGTCAGTCGTTTACTTAAAACATCTTGTGCCGGTGCTTTTTTTGCATAGCTTATTGATATAAACATAATGCAAAGCATAGCTTGTGTAAACGTTATTTTTATTGCGGTTTGCAATAAAGCAGCGAATCGTTTTTTATTCATATTTTATTCTTTTAATAAAGTAATTAGTTCTATTCTAATAGCAATTCATCAGATTTATTTGCTGATGAGCTGTTGTTTAATGATCGCATCCCTTACCATCAATCACAATGCTTGTTCCTCTTACTTCATAATTGGCTTGTATTGCCTGGCAAAGCAAGTCAAGCTTATTATATAATGATTGCTCTGTTATATCACCGGTGAAATAGCAACGATTGATGTTTTCATTTTCAACTATAAAATCAATTTTATACTCGTTACGCAAATCATTTAATACCTGCGAAACCATGGCATCATCATAAGAAAAATTAGTGGCAGGTTGTTTTTTATTGTCTTTAATATCAATAGGAACAGGTGCAGGATTTTCAACAAGCGCAGTTACAAACTGGTGATTGTTTGCGTAATAAGTAACTTTTTGATTTGGTGTGATAACAACACCATTTGCTTTATTGCTCAACTTGCCCCCAGTATTATTTTCAAAAACAGCTACCCTGCCGGTTAATACATCCACTTCAATTTGCTGGTTTACTTTTTTAATATAAAAACTCGTTCCTAAAACCTGTGTTATTATATTATCATCATACACATAAAAAGGCCTTTCTACATTTTTTGATACTTTAAAAAAAGCAACACCTTCTAAAAAAACTTCTCTTTTATCAATTGCAAATTTTTTCGGAAAGGCAATAGCAGCGCCTGGTTGAAGTGTTACTATGCTTCCATCTTCAAGGCTGATTTTTTTCTCTGCTGCTGTTTCATTTTTAATTTGCATTAATCCCTGCAAAGCGGCTGCTGCAGTAAAATTTTTTTTTGGTGTTGAAGGCTTCAAATAAAATATTCCAACACCAATTAATACAAACACTGCTGCAGCAATTGACACTTTTAATACAACAGAATATATTTTCTTGTGCGCATATTTATTTTTTATACTGATGGTATTGTGGATTTTATTCCAAAGCCTTTCTTCAATAGTATTCATTTCTTTCTCGCTGATTGGCATTAAAGAATGGTCATCAAGCAATTGATACCATTGATCAATTAAATGCTTTTCTGCATCAGAACATTTACCATCAACATACTTTTTTAAAAGCTGATGAAAAGCTTTTCGGCTCATGTTTCTTAATTAAAAATTAGCGAGAATTGAATTGGCTCAATCGCAATTATGGCATCACATCTACATTATAGTCAACCAGGCATTAACAAACCCTAAACTTTTTTAAAGTTTTTTTGATGCAATTAATAAAAGAAAGACGCAAGCGTAATAGTAAGCAGGAAAGAGATGATTTCTTTCAGATAGAAACGAAGCTGGGTTAATGATTTTGCAATGTGATACTCTACTGCTTTTTCAGACAGGTGCATACTTTCTGAAATTTCTTTAACCGTATAATGTTCACTACGGCTTAGGTTAAATATGATCTGCGTTTTCTCGGGCAGTTCACGAATGGCCTTATCAATAATCGCAGTAAGTTCATGCATTAAAAGGTTTGTTGCAGAAGTATCTTCTGTTTCAGGATATTTTGCTTTTATAGCATTAATATATTTTTCTCTTGTTAGTAAAGATTTGAAATGGTTAATTACCTGGTACTTTATGGCCGTTTGCAGATAGTTTTCTAAATGAAGTATCGCTGATGTTGTTCTTTTTTCCCAGAGCTTAACGAAAATGTTTTGTACTATTTCTTCTGCTATTTCGTGGCTCCTGGTTTTAAAATATGCCTTTTTGTATAACAGTTTCCAGTAGCGGTTATATATTTCTTTAAAAGCTGTTTCATCGTTCGCTTTTAAAAGTTTAATGAGCACTTCATCAGAAAGCAACCTGTATTCCATAATTGGCTAATCTCAAAGTCAAATTCAAATGGCATTAACAAAGATGACACTTTTCATTTACAATGCAGACTAATTGATAAATACATTTTTACTGAACAAAGATCAAAAGGATTTATACAGCTTAAATTTTACTAACTCTTTTTACTAAGTAATAATCTTTGGTAAGCCTTGCATTATAACCCTTTTTATCTTTTGAAATTTCATTCAGGTTAACTGTTGCTTGCTTTTGAAACTGGTAATCTTTAAATTTTTCTTTTAGTGATTGTATGTCA
>CAZZXW010000229.1:4389-5632 GCA_964658095.1 uncultured Parafilimonas sp.
TGTTCATCATCAAACCAAAAACTGAATCTTTCGGCATAATAATGACGCTGTCTTTTTTATTAATTGAAGGAATAACATCACCGTAATTCCAGATTATTTCAGGTTCAAATCCATTTACTTCATACGTTTTAATATTGAATTTTTTTTCTATTGCATGAAGATTATACGCTGCATAATAATCTTTATTTAAGTAATAAATTTTAGAAAGCGGAACAATCGTAATAACAATTACACACATGTAAAATATGATAGCATAAAAAATTTTATAGAACTGTTTTTTAATTAGGCTAGTCAACATTATTAAGCCAAGCACTATTGATAAACCTGCAAAACATACAAACCAAAATAAATACTGATGCACTTGTTGTTTCAAACTAAAAAACAAAACAAATGGTAATGCTAATGCAATTATACTAATCAAGCCAAATGAAAAAGTTCCTATAGTAATTTCAAGCTTATTTTTTATGTTTTTGAAATTTTGAATAAGATATTCAATATAAAAACTTGTATTCATTGCCATGGGAATTAATACGGGCATGAGGTAACGCGATTTTTTTTCAGGAACAAGCGATAAAAGAATTACTGAAAGAATCGTCCACCAGAATGCAAGCTGATACGCTTTTATATTGGTTACACGCGGCTTCATATAAAAATACATCAGTGCAATAAAAGCTGGCACTGTCCATATACCGCTTTGCGTAAAAAAACTCCAATAATACCAGATTGGTTTTAATTCGTAGCCGCGCCATCTTCCTGATTCCTGCGATACTGCCGCATGCACATTGGCTGCATCAAATAACCTGATGTATACATACCATGAAAGGCCGGTTATCAACCCAATTAATACAATAATAAACAACAAGCCTAAGTTTCTTTTTATGTTGATCTTGTAAATAAAAAAATATGCAATCAAAAACGGTAGCCATAATGCGTATAATGAAATCGGCCCTTTGCTTAAAAATGAACATCCAAAAAATAAACCTGACAAAACTAAATTTTTAGTTAAGCCTGACGGTTGATTAAACAATTTGATTAAATAATAAATACTGGCAATCATAAATGCATGCGTATAGATGTCCCATTGATTATCTCTTCCGCCAAAAAAAATATAGAATGATGTAATAAGTATCAGCGAAGCATTAAGCGGCTGGTTGTTTTCAAGCTTAAATGCTTTCATCAGCTTAAAGAAAAAATATACAAGCAATAACGTAACCAACACAACTGGTAAACGCAGCCAGAACAT
>CAZZXW010000230.1:0-5534 GCA_964658095.1 uncultured Parafilimonas sp.
ACCAATGACCTACAGCTTAGAAGGCTGCCGCTCTATTCAGCTGAGCTACCGGGCCAGATGTATGCGAAAATAATTTTTAATTAGTTTGCAGCCAAACAACTCTATGAATGTTGATATTGAAGAAAGCTGGAAAAAGGAATTACATTCTGAATTTACCAAAGATTATTTTGAAAACATTGTTGCTTTTTTAAAAACAGAAAAAGCACAGGATAAAATTATTTATCCGCCGGGTTCGCTAATATTTAATGCGTTTAATAAAACACCTTTTAAAGAATTAAAAGTTGTGTTGCTTGGGCAGGATCCTTATCACGGAAAAGGGCAGGCGATGGGTTTATCTTTCTCTGTTCCAAAAGGTATTCGCCAGCCGCCATCATTAATAAATATTTTTAAAGAGCTGCATGATGATGTTGGTGTACCGATGCCTTTAACCGGAGATTTAACGCCATGGGCAGAGCAAGGTGTTTTGTTGTTGAACGCAGCCTTAACGGTGAGAGCGAAAGAACCTAATTCACATGCAAAAATTGGCTGGCACCAGTTTACAGATGCTGTGATAAAAAGAATTTCAGATGATAAAGAAGGTATTGTTTTTTTATTATGGGGAAGCTTTGCACATCAAAAACAAGAGTTGATTGATCAAAATAAACATCATGTTTTAAAAGCTGCGCATCCTTCACCATACAGTGCTGACAAAGGTTTTTTTGGATGCAAACATTTCAGCAAAACAAACGATTATCTTGTCAAACAAAAACAGCAACCCATTGATTGGAAAATTGATTGATTCAATGGCATATACTTTGTAATTTCAATGGAAATATTTTTATGGAAAAAAGAGTAATTGGAATTGTATTAACTATACTGGGTATTATCGGTTTGATATACGGAGCAATTTCTTTTGTGCAAGGCAAAGGTAACGGCCATGATATAAAGCTTATCGTGGTTGCCTTTATTTTAGGGCTGATATTTTTGGATCAGGTATCGGGCTTATACGCAATACAAACGATAAAGCATCATAGCCGCTTATCGTGATTAATGCAAGGTTGTTTTAACCAATCCAATCGGTAAAATCGTTTTTCCAAATACCTCATTTAATAATGTTGCAGCACCTGTATAAACTGCAGATAACCCGCATACAATACCTTCATAACCTGTGAATGTTTTAAGTGCTGTGTTACCTGTTGCATCTCCTGCAGCTAATAAAAAGAAAAGTATGGTTAGTGTAGCAAATACAAACTGCAAAGCCTTGCTTAACCGAAGTGTGCCAACAAACATTAATAAAGTAAAAATTCCCCACATAACAAGGTAAGCAATCATAGCTTTTTCTGATGCAGCGGTAATCCATCCAAGCTTCGGCATTACAATTAGTGCAACCAAACTAAGCCAGAAAAATCCGTAAGAAATAAAAGCAGTCATACCAAAAGTATTGTTCTTTTTTGATTCAAGAATGCCTGCTATAACCTGTGCCAGCCCACCATAAAAAATACCCATGGAAAGTATCATGGAATTCATCTCAAAAATTCCGGCATTGTGCAGGTTAAGTAAAACAGTTGTAATTCCAAAGCCAAACAAACCCAAAGGAGCCGGATTTGCGGAAGTATCTTTTACTGCAATGTTAGATTGATCCATAAAGTAGTTTTAAAATGATGAAAGCAATTCGATCAATGGCAAATCAAATATATAGCTTGTGCTGAATTAATTATTCTGATTTAGTCAGCCTCTTATTGATATCAAGATCAAACTTTTTCGCAGTTTCTTTTGCAAGCTCATAACCAGCATCAGCGTGACGTATAACACCAATGCCCGGATCATTTCTCAGCACACGTTTTAATCTTTGTTCAGCATTATCAGTTCCATCGGCAACAATTACCATTCCTGCATGAATGCTGTAACCCATTCCAACACCACCGCCATGATGCAAACTAACCCAGCTTGCACCACCGGCTGTATTCATCAACGCGTTTAAGATTGGCCAGTCAGCAACAGCATCACTGCCATCCAACATAGATTCTGTTTCGCGGTTGGGTGAAGCAACAGAACCTGTATCCAAATGATCACGGCCAATAACAATAGGCGCTTTCACTTTTCCAGTTCTTACCAACTCATTAAATGCAAGCCCAGCTTTTTCACGTTCTCCCTGGCCTAGCCAACAAATGCGTGCAGGCAAACCCTGGAATGCAATCTTTTCTTTCGCCAGTTTCAACCAGCGTTGTAACGATTTGTTTTCAGGAAACAAATTTGAAATCACTTCATCAGTTATTGCAATATCATTTGCATCGCCGCTTAATGCAGCCCATCTGAACGGTCCTTTGCCTTCACAAAATAATGGTCGGATATAAGCGGGTACAAAACCCGGAAAATCAAAAGCTGAATGCTTATTTATAAATGATTCATTATGCTGCTCTGCATATTCTTTTGCACGGGCACGAATGTTATTTCCATAATCAAATGTAATTGCACCTTTATCCATTAACTGCAACATGATATTAACATGTTTGTACATGCTGTGATATGCATAATCAATGTATTGTTCAGAATTTGTTTCGCGTAAAACTTTAGCCTGCTCATAAGAAATCTCATCCGGCCAGTAACCAATCAAAGGATCATGTGCAGATGTTTGATCGCTTAACGTATCAGGAATGATATTTCGTTCAATCAATCTTTCTAAAAGATGCACCGCATTACACAATACACCAATGCTTTTTGCAACACCATCTTTTTTATATTTTAATGATGCATTAATTGCTTCATCTATGTCAGTAAATTTTTCATCAAGATATTTTGTTTGAAGACGTTTATCAATACGCCATTCTTCAACTTCAGCTATCAAAGCAACACCTTCATTCATGGTGATGGCTAAAGGTTGTGCACCACCCATTCCGCCAAGGCCTGCTGTAACATTTAATGTGCCTTTTAATGAACCATTGAAATGTTTATCAGCAACCGCGGAGTATGTTTCGTAGGTTCCCTGAACGATGCCTTGTGAACCAATATAAATCCAGCTTCCTGCTGTCATTTGCCCATACATCATCAGTCCTTTTTTTTCAAGCTCATCAAAGTGTTTCCAGTTTGCCCAATTAGGTACAAGTTGTGAATTAGATATTAAAACACGAGGCGCATTTTCATGCGTTTTCATTATGCCAACCGGCTTACCGCTTTGTATTAATAAGCTTTCATTGTTCTCTAAAATTTTTAACGCAGCGATGATGTTGTCAAGCGCTTCAAAATTTCTTGCTGCTTTACCACGGCCGCCATACACAATCAGTTCTTCAGGCTTTTCTGCAACAGCAGGATCAAGGTTATTTAACAACATGCGCAAAGCTGCTTCCTGAATCCATCCTTTGCAATTAAGTTGTGCGCCTATGGGTGTTTTATATTTTGATGATATTTGAACCATGCCGATTGCCTTTTTAAAATGTAGAAAATACGAAGTGTTATTTTATGATGCAATTACGATTCAACTTCAACCAGTTTTTCAAACACTAATTCATACTCTTTATTAGTAGCTTCTATTTTTTGCTGAACAGATTTATACCTGTTTTCAAGTTGCAAAAATTTGTTTTTATCGGAATAGTTTTCCGGCATTGCAAGCCCTTCTTCAACCTGTATTTTTTCTTTGTTAAATGCATTCAATTGCTCTTCAAGTTTCGCTAATTGCTTTTGCAGTTTTTGAACTTCGGTTATATTTTGATTTTTAGGTTTTGAATGTTGAATTTTTACCTGTTGCGTTTTTTGTTCTTCGGTTTTGACGTTTAATGATTCACGTTTCGCATTTGCCATTCTTTCTTTCCACTCAATATATTCTTTATAACTGCCTTTAAATTCTTTTATCTCATGATCAATAATTTCCCAGATTTTATTAGCAGTTTTTGAAATAAAAAACCGGTCATGACTAACCAAAATATAACTGCCTCCATATTTATTCAGCGCTTCACTTAACAATTCAACGCTGTGAATATCTAAATGGTTTGTCGGTTCATCCAGCAATAAAAAATTTGATTTCCCGGCAATAACTTTTGCAAGCGCCACACGGGCTTTTTCACCACCGCTTAATACTTTAATTTTCTTTTCAACATCATCTCCGCTAAACAAAAAACAACCTAATAAATTACGCAATTCCTGCTCTGTTTTACCACTGCCTGAGTGTGCCAGCTCTTCAAGTATCGTGTGATTTAAATTAAGTGCTTCAAGCTGGTGTTGTGCGTAAAAATTTTCATCAACATTATGGCCCCAGTTTCTTTCACCATTAAATTTTTCTGTACCTGCAATCATTCTTAACACGGTTGATTTGCCTTTTCCGTTTGCACCAATCAATGCAATCTTATCACCACGATCAATTTCAGCCTCTGCATTATCAACAATATTATTTTCACCAAAAGTTTTTGTTGCATGTTTTAATGATGCAATAATTTTTCCCGGCTGCTTATCAATTTTAAAATTGATATTAAGATTTGGCCTTTCCAGTTCTGCATTTTCAACCCGATCCAGCCTATCTAATTTTTTTATTAAGCTTTGTGCCATAGCCGCCTTGCTGGCCTTTGCTCTAAAGCGTTCAATCAATCTTTCATTCTGCCGAATATAATCTTGCTGGTTTTCAAAAGCACGTTGCTGCATTTCAATGCGCTGCTCTTTTTCACTTTCATAGTAGTCATAATTGCCTGAATAAATATGCAGTTGCTGCTGGTATAATTCAACAATTTTTGTAACCATGCGGTTCAAAAAATATTTATCATGGCTTACAATTACAACACTGCCTTTATAATGTTGTAAATATTTTTCAAGCCATTCAATTGAAGGCAAATCAAGATGGTTCGTTGGTTCATCAAGCAACAATAAATCAGGTTGCTGCAAAATCATTTTTGCAAGCAGCACACGCATACGCCAGCCGCCACTAAATTCTTTGTAAGGCCTTTGCAAATCATTATTTGAAAAACCAAGGCCTTGTAAAACCTGTTCTGTTTTATGATGAATATCGTAACCACCAAGCACTTCAAGTTCATGCAGTTTATCAGAATAAATTATTAATGTTTTTTCATCTGATGTTGCTTCAAGCTCTTTGCCTAATGCTTCAATTTCTTTTTCAAGCTGAATTATTTTTTCAAACGCAGTTAACGCAACATTTAATATTGAATCATTCGTGTCAAAGCTTAAGAGATCCTGGTGCAGGTAACCGATTGTTGTACTGCGGCTGCGTTCAACCGTACCTTCAGATGGACTGTATTCGCCAACGAGCAATTTTAGCAGCGTTGATTTGCCGGTTCCGTTGTAACCAATTAAACCAATTCGTTCGCCTGGTTGTATGTGCCATGTTGCATCGGCAACGATAATCCTTGAACCAAATTCAAACGTTACATTATTAAAACCTGCTAACATATTTTTTATTGAGCCGCGAAATTAAATTATTGAGCGATGTTTTACTAAGTTTGAAGCGAAGATTAACGAATGAATTTTTTCCGCTACATCAGCATTGCAATAAAGCTTTATCGTGAAATAAAAATTCAAAAGCAATTCAACAAAACTTTTCTTATTCCATATCTTGA
>CAZZXW010000231.1:0-5534 GCA_964658095.1 uncultured Parafilimonas sp.
TGCTTTCAAGGTTTGGTATCAAATCACGGCTGGAATATTATCATGCAGAAATATTAAAGCAAATTATTCAGCGTAGCGCATCAATTTTAAATACAAGTATTGCAGATGATGCTGCAAAAGAAATTGCTGGCAGAAGCCGTGGTACGCCAAGAATTGCAAATGGTTTATTAAGACGTGTTAGAGATTTTGCGCAAGTGCTGAATGATGGCACAATAGATTTAGGCATAACGCAACATGCGCTTAAGGCATTAAATGTAGATGAATACGGTTTAGATGAAATGGATAACCGCATTCTATTAACGATCATAGAAAAGTTTAAAGGTGGACCGGTTGGCATTACAACTATTGCAACAGCGGTTGGTGAAGAATCTGGAACGATTGAAGAAGTGTATGAACCTTTTTTAATACAGGAAGGTTTTTTACAACGCACATCACGTGGCAGAGAAGTAACTCATAAAGCTTATAATCATTTAGGTAAAAAGGCCGGCAATACAACGATAGCCGGTAACTTGTTTGATTAAGATTTTATCAAATTATAAAACAAAAAAGCCGCTCACTTATGAACGGCTTTTTGTTTTATAGAGACGTAAATTAAAATAATGTAAACTCAACTCTTCTGTTCTTAGCTCTGCCCGCTGCTGTTTTGTTCGAAGCTATAGGATTTGATTTACCAAAACCATCAGCCTGAATTTTCGAAGCATCAGCACCTTTGCTTACAAGATAATCTTTAACTGCATTCGCTCTGTCTTTTGATAATTGTAAGTTTTTATCAACTGAACCAATAGCATCAGTATAACCAGCTAACTTTAAGCTATAACCTTTTGCTTGTAATAGTTGGGCTACGCGATCTAGACTTGGGTATGACACAGCTTTTATAGTTGATTTACCAAATTCAAACTGAAGATTTCTTATTGCTTCAGATACAACTTTTTTGTCTTCAGCACTTATAATGTATGTTTTGTTAACAACCGGTGCCGGCGGAGGTGTTACTTTAGGTAATGGACATCCTGATCCATCAACTTTATCAGAATCAGAAGTGTTAGGACACTTATCAAAATAATCTGATACGCCATCTTTATCAGCATCAGTTTTTAAACGATTAACTACACCATTTAAAGAATCAATAGTGTTTGCATTTTGCTGTTCGCTTGCAGCAAGTGAAGCGCGTAATTCATTGTTTCTATCCATAAGATCCTGTTTAAAATCTGCAACAGGATTATCAGCAATCAACTGCGGGTGCTTCTTGCTTCCAAAAGCAAATTCAAGCCCAGCAAATGCATAAGAATATTTGTCTTTATGATAACCATTTGAATAACCGTCAAGATTATCAGCATCAAGAAAATTCATCTTAAAACCAAGATCAATATTTATAGCCTGTGATGCAATAAACTTTAAGCCACCACCTACAGGTACAAAAAATTCATGAATGTCTTTATCTCCTTGCTTATATGATATAGTGTTACCATCTTCTGTAACTAATTTTGGCTTATAGCCGGCAAGGCCTGCGCCTGCAGAAACATAAGGTATTACAAAATTTTTAAGCCCAAGCCAGTTAATATTTGAGAATGTTACTACGCCACTTAAACTTCCAGACCAGTTAAGATCAGTCTTAAATGATTTATATGGATTACTTGTCTCACTGCCATTACCTAATTTATCACTGTTATCACCTTTAATATTACCTCTTACAAAATCAGCCTGTACAGCAAGTAAATGGGTAAACTGGTTTTTTAAATAGAATCCATAGCCTAAATCATATTTAGGATGGGTGAAGTTATTACTTCCACCAATTGGTACAGATGGCGTTAATGCACCGGCATTTATGCCAACAGAAAATGTACTGAAATTTTTAGCAGTCTTCATTGTGCTGCTGTTAGTTATAGTATCCTGCGCCATTACAGATAAAGATGTTATGGCAAGAAGCAGTACTAAAAAAGATTTAATTACCCTTTGGTTTTGCATTTTGTTTTTTATTATGGGTTTTTACAAATGCGATGCCATGTTTGCATATATACATCAATTTTGATGAACACGGATACAGATATAACTTTTAAAGATTTAGCCTGTTTACCCTCATTAATATTATACAGTTTTAATAATTTACTTTACAGTAATTTGCTTTAATGCTTTCAAAGCTTACTATACATAACTACGCCATTATTGATGTAATTGATATAAATTTTTCAAAGCACTTTAACATTATAACAGGGGAAACCGGTGCAGGTAAAAGCATTTTGATTGGTGCATTAAGCTTGATATTGGGTGAACGTGCAGATTCTTCATCATTATTAAACAAACAAAAAAAATGTTTTATTGAAGGTGCATTTAATATTGATGGAAGAAAGAATGTGATCAATTTTTTAAATGACAACGAATTTGCCGTTGATGAAGAGTTAGTGTTAAGAAGAGAAATTGCCGCCAACGGAAAGTCACGCGGATTTATAAATGATACACCTGCAAACCTTTCACAGCTTAAACAACTTGCTTCAATGCTGGTTGATTTGCACCAGCAATTTGATACACTGGAATTAGGTGATGCAGATTTTCAGCGCGAAGTATTAGATGCATTAGCCGGCAATGAAAAATTGTTATCACAATATGTTATACTTTTTAATGATTGGAAGAACACACAACAGCAATTAGAACAGTTAACATCTAAAAAAAATAACTTTCAAAAAGAACTTGACTATAACCAGTTTTTATTTGATGAATTGAATGAAGCAGGCTTTAAAAAGAATGAGCTTGAAGAGTTGGATAATGAACTGCAAACTTTAAGCAATGCCGAAGAAATTAAAACAGCACTTACATCTGCAGTATTTGATTTAAAAGAAAGTGATAAGCCAATTGTTCAGTCATTAAAACAACTTGTAAACAAGCTGAATGCTTTTGCATCTTTTAATAATGATTTAAATGAACTGATTACACGTTTGCAAAGCACACAAATAGAATTAGCAGATATCAGCAATGAACTTGAAAGCCTGAATGATGATGTGCGTTATGATGAAGTGCGCATCAACTTTATTAATGAACGTTTATCAACAGGCTATCGTTTACAAAAAAAACATGGTGTGCATTCAACCAATGAATTAATCATCATACAAAATGAACTGCAGCAAAAATTAAATGCTGTTTTAAATATTGATGAAGCAATTACATCAAATCAAACTAAATTAAAACAACAGCAACAGCAGCTTGAAGTAATGGCCGAAGAGTTATCCTCAAAGCGAAAAAAAATAATTGCATCATTTGAACAAAACGTAAATACTTTATTACAACAGGTTGGAATGCCGAATGCAAAAATTAAAGTTTCAGTTATTGATACAAGCTTTAATCAATATGGAAAAAATACAATAGCATTTTTATTTGATGCGAATAAGAGCAACCGCTTTGAACCTTTATATAAAGTTGCCAGCGGTGGAGAATTAAGCAGGTTAATGTTATGTATTAAATCTTTGGTTGCTGAAAAAATTAATTTGCCTACTTTAATATTTGATGAAATTGATACCGGCATTTCCGGTGAAGCCGCCAAACAGGTTGGTGTAATTTTAAAACAACTGTCAAAACAAAGACAGGTGATTTCAATTACACATCAGCCACAAATTGCAGGTAAAGCAGATGCGCATTTTTATGTATATAAACAAATAAAAAACGATGCGGTACAAACCAACATCCGCTTACTAAATAAAGATGAACGCATACAAGCCATTGCGCAAATGCTTGCCGGTGAAAAGCCAACAGCCGCCGCTATTGAAAATGCAAGAGAAATGATTGGCAATTAATTTTTTTTCAAACATCAGCGAATAATTTTTGTTACAGTAAATGCTTTTATCTTTCAAGCTTAAATTATGCTATGCCTGCTTTTGAAGTTACTGGTGGAAAAAAATTAAAAGGTGAGATAACGCCTCAAGGTGCCAAGAATGAAGCGCTGCAAATTATCTCTGCTGTATTGCTTACTGCTGAGCAGGTAACTATAAAAAATATTCCTGATATAATTGATGTAAACCTGCTCATTGAACTGCTTGAATTACTCAACGTAAAAGTAAACCGTGTATCAAGAAACGAATGCATCTTCCAGGCAGATGAAGTAAATGTTGATTACCTCGCATCAGAAGATTTCAGGCAAAAAAGCAGCCGTATGCGTGGCGCTGTAATGCTTGCCGGGCCTATGTTGGCGCGTTTTAAAAGAGCGTATATACCAAAGCCTGGCGGCGATAAAATTGGCCGGCGGCGTTTGGATACACATATTATTGGTTTTGAAAAGTTAGGAGCCGGTTTTGTGCACGATGAAACGCTTGATATTTTTCTTTTGAAAACCACAGGCCTCAAAGGCACATTCATGTTGTTAAATGAACCTTCTGTTACAGGTACCGCAAACATTTTGATGGCAGCAGTTATGGCGAAAGGCACCACTACTATTTATAACGCAGCTTGTGAACCTTACCTGCAACAGCTTTGCCGCATGTTAAACAGGATGGGTGCACGCATTAAAGGCGTGGGTAGTAATTTATTAATGATTGAAGGTGTAGATGAACTGCATGGAACAGAGCATACCATGTTGCCTGATATGATTGAAGTAGGCAGTTTTATTGGTCTCGCAGCAATGACGCAAAGTGACATTACTATAAAAAATGCAGGCATAAAATATCTTGGTTTAATACCCGACACCTTTAAGCAGCTTGGCATAAGAATGGAGTTTAATAATGATGATATTCATATTCCATCTCAAAGATTATATACCATTCAGCACTATCTTGATGGCAGTACACTTACAGTTTCAGATCATCCATGGCCCGGCTTTACACCAGATTTATTAAGCATTGTTTTAGTAACTGCAATACATGCAAAAGGCAGTTTGCTCATTCACCAAAAAATGTTTGAAAGCCGCTTATTTTTTGTTGATAAACTAATTGATATGGGTGCACAAATTATTCTGTGTGATCCGCATCGTGTTGTGGTTGTGGGGCTTGAACGCAAACAAAAATTGCGTGGCATTGTAATGGATAGTCCTGATATACGCGCCGGTGTTTCGCTTTTATTTACAGCATTAAGTGCAGAAGGCAAAAGTACTATCCGCAACATTGAACAGATACACCGCGGTTATCAAAACATAGAACAGCGATTGCAAAATTTAGGCGCATCCATCAAAACAATAAATTGATTATTGTTGAATCGATATAAAATCAACCAAACTTAACATACTTCTCCTTGTCACGCCGCTACATTTACCTACCTTTGCACGCTTAAATCAAAATTTAAAAGTCGAATCCTTAAAATCCATATTGTTTTTTGACTTTTTAATTTTACTTATTTTATTATGAGCATAAGAAATATAGCAATCATCGCCCACGTTGACCATGGTAAAACAACGTTGGTTGATAAAATTTTACACGCAACAAAAGTGTTTCGGGATAACCAGGAAACCGGCGAACTGATAATGGACAGCAACGACCTTGAAAGGGAACGTGGCATTACCATCTTTTCAAAAAATGCAGCAGTTGTTTATAAAGATGTTAAGATAAATGTGATTGATACAC
>CAZZXW010000232.1:0-5516 GCA_964658095.1 uncultured Parafilimonas sp.
CTTTGTTTTGCATACCATGGATAATTGCATTTTCTACAAATGGTTGTAACAACATTGGCGGAATTAAAGTGTTTTCTTTATCAATGCTATCATCAGTTTCAATACTATAATTGAATTTATTTTTAAAGCGTAATGCTTCAAGCTGCATATATAATTCAAGTGCATCCAAATCTTTCTCAAGTGGCACTTCCTGTTCACGGGAGTTTTCTAAAATTAAACGCATAAGGTTTGCAAACTTTGACAGGTAGGCTGAAGCATTTTCTTTGTCATTCTCTATTACATATTTATTAATAGAGTGTAATGAATTAAAAATAAAATGCGGGTTCATTTGTGCACGCAAAGCTTTCATCTCAACATCCATAACTGCATTTTTAAATTGTGATTTCTTTCGCCGGTTATATAGATAGATGAATAAAAAAGTTAACAATGCAGCTACTGCAACCACAGCAATGATTATATTTTTTATCAATGTCTGGCGTTTTACTTCTAATATTTCCAGTGCCCTTTGCTGGTTGAGTAATTTTATTTGCTGATCTTTTACTTCTGTTAATCTTTCTGTTTCTAATGCCTGTAGTTTTTGTTTATTCTGATCATTGAATATTGAATCTTTATACACGGTATATTCTTTGAATGCAGATAAAGCAGCCTTGTAATTAGCAAGCTTCTCTTCTGTTAAAGAGAGCAAGGTATCAAATGACATTGTTGATTGCTGATCGCCTAATCGTTTATCTTCTGTAACAGCTTTGATCAAATAATATCTTGCACTATCAAGTAATTTAAACCTGCTTATTTTCATAAATGGAGCAATCCTGAATTTTGAAGCAGTGTCATTTGCAAGCTCCAAATACAGGTCACCAATGTTGCCATAATCAGCAGCAGTTGTTACATCAATATTAAATTTCTTTGTTACGGCTAATGATTTTAAATAGTAGTCATACGCCTGTTTAGCATCATACAACTTCATTAAAATGTTTCCGCGGTTACCATAAATTCTGCTTAAGCCCGGCATATTATCGCTCTTTATAAAATATGGAATCGCTTTCAGGTCATATACATCAGCACTATCATAAATTCCCTGGTCTAAAAATGTAATTGCAATATTGTCCAATGCCGAACCAATTCCAAATGCATCATCCTGTTTTAAGTCTAATGCCAATGATTTTTTATAATATTCAATTGCTTTATCATACTTGTGTAAATAATAATAACAAACGCCAAGATTGCCATAGGTTGAACTATAATGCAGTGAATCATTAATACTTTCAAAACAATGCAATCCTTTAAAGTAATAATCAATTGCTTGTACAAAATTTCCCATGTCAGACTGGTTAACGCCAAACATGTTGAATGAAACTCCAAGTTCTTTTATATCGTGTTCTTTTATGAAAATAGCCTGTGCTTTTTGTGTATAGCTAATACTCGTGGCATAATTACTAACAGCATACTTTATTGAAGCCATTGTTAGATAGGAAAGGCCGATACCTTTTTGAAAATTAAGCTTGCGTGATAATTGCAGGCATTGATTTACATACATCGCTGAAGTGGCGCTGTCATTAGATGCATAAAATTTCGCAAGCCTGTTAAGGGCAAGTGCTTTCGATGTATCTTCTTTTGAAGTGAGCAACGATTGCTTTAAAGAATCAATCAGCTGTTTATTTTTTAATTGCTGTGCAATACTTGTTGTTGACGAAAGTGTAAAACAGATAGTTAATAAAAAAGCAGTATAAAGAAGTTTGCAAAGGCTTTGCATAATCAATTTTTTTTCTCAACGCAAAAATAGAAATATGCATCCTTGTACAACCTTTAAGTTGCAAATCGCAAATTTAATCGATCACAAATCCGCAATAGAAAGAAATTGCTACAACGAAGTGCTACAAAACAAAAAGCCCGTGCTACTTACTTTTCACGAGCTTTTTAATTAATTGAAGTGAGTTTAAATATCCTTCTCAGCGGAGAGAGAGGGATTTACACGATAATTATAAGAAATTGAAAAACAGTTAGTTATTTGAGAGAGGCTTTTAAAGACAATGAATAAGACAACAAAATATCAATGGGGAAGTTTTTTGAAGATATGCATGTCTATTGCTTTATTGAACTTTGCAATAATAATACTTATACATATTTGCCTTTAAAAAAAAAGATAAAGCAATGTGTTCATTGTACGGTATATTCTTAATACATTGATGATTACCACATAACCTTATGCAATCATAATAAGGAAACTTAGGAAAATTCTTTACTGTTTTACGACATTTTAACTAATATAGTTTCACCCTATCGCATTAGCTATCAGAAAATTCAAGTTCTATTGAACAAATTATTTAATTTTCACTAAAGCGAAACAGTAAAGATGAAAGCAATAACCGATTTAAATAATATAAGTAAAGAAGGGATTGAACTAATTCTTTCTACAACACACCAGTTTGCTGAAGTTAATATAAGGCCCGTAAAGAAAGTGCCAAGTTTGAGAGATGTCATTGTTTATTTGATAGGAGACGCTATTGATCCTGTTTCGTCGACGAGCGCTCTGCGACTGTCGGCTGATGTTGTCCAAGAAGAATTAGTGTTTTACAATACTGAAAAGGCTGCATTAGATTATTTGAAAAAGTTGGAGAGTTTCAATCCAGACATTATAATCAGCAATTACTCTACTCTTTTTGCTCAACAACTTCTGAATAATAATCTTGACGATAAATACATGTTAGTTGGTACCGATAAAAACTATTTTCACGCTTCTATTGATGCGCTCTCAAAACTATTTTTAATACAACTTGAGAAGAAAAATCTTGACCATCCAATTTTTGCGATTGCCGGGGACATTCATTTGTCAGGCGAAGCAAAAACAATAATCAAGTTATTAAACCTACTATATGAAAATTGTGAGATTTTAATCTTTGGAAGTTTAATGAATGTTTCAGATGATATAGCTTCTATAAATAGCGTTCATTTTACGGATGAAATAGAAAAATTACAAAGTGTTGATGTTTTATGCGTTGTTTGTAGTGATTTCCCTCATAAGCAAACTGTATTTCAGTTGCGGTATTGGCAAAAATTCAAACTCACAAACACTTTGCTTGCATCCTTGAAGGCAAACTGTCTCATAATTGAAATAGGAAGTAGCAACAACGGCGTTGAAGTTGATAGTAATACATCCGAAGAATATCTTAAAAGGATTTCTTCATACAATTTAGATCCAAGATTCGGTACAATGATGTCTGTGCTTTACTTACTGTCAGATAAGCCTGAAGTGCTTGGTAGCCGCTTTTACAAGAACGATATAATAAGTAATAAGCTTAAGAAAACTTTAAAGAATTACAAGCAAAAATTTAAGCATTTACATAATCACGACCTTCAGAGTCATGACTTTTCTTTTTCTGACTTGCACCATTTTGAGTTTGATATGATAAAACTTGACAATTCACTTTTCTGCTTTACTAAATTACCCAATTCTATTTTTCGAAATTCTTCTTTAAACAATTGTCGGTTTTATAAATGTATTTTTTCGGACGCTCAGTTTGACAACGTAATAATGAAGAATGCTTATTTTCAAAGTTGTGTTTTCAAAAATTGCACTTTTAATGAATGCAATTTGAAGGACAGTTTTTTTATAAGTTCGGATTTAAGTTATTGCAGTTTGCAGGATTGTATATCAAATAACATTTTAATCAATGATTGCTCCTTAATTAATACAGACATAAATCATTCACAATTGATAAATGCCCGTATTATAGACAGTAATCTTAGCGGAGCATCAGTAGACAACAACAAGTTTCAGTTGGACGGAGACTTTACCGAAACTCCTGATTCTTTTTTTGTGAATTGTACAACGAATATAGATATTGGTCAGCTAAAAAAAACTAACGAAATATTGAAGGCTCCTGCAAATATTCGAACTTCATTAAAACAGTACATAACTTTTTTCAATGAATTTGTCTCTGTGACTAAAGGAAGAACAATAAATTTTGAATCAAGATTTGATGAGGAAGGAGTATTAGTGGAAATTGAATATGCAGATGAAGCTGAATTGAAGGAGATAAACGCTTATTTTTCAGAATACTTAGGTTTCATTAAGCAAAGTATTAGTAATATTAGCGTTCAATTCACTAATGATGTGGACCCTTTAAAAAAACAACTATTCTATTTAGAACTAAAACAGGAGATTTCAAACTTAAATAATCGGTTAGACATTAAAAATTTTGAAAACAGTACATTACGAGGTTTAGTGTCTATTTATGAAAATCAGTTAAAAAAGGGCTTGAGCACGCCAGCTCTTTTATTGAATATTTCACAAAATAATTCGAATAATATTACTATATCTCAAGAAATACCATTATTGACAAATAATCTTAAAGAGTTAATTTCGGTTTTAAATAATAAAAGCATACCAACAGACCAAATTCAAGATTTAGAAGATGACTTGAAAAGCGTGAGTAACTCCACAGGTCATGTCAATTTAAATCCTTTACAAAAATTACGGGAATTTATATTAAAATTAAATGACGATACAACGTCAATTGGTAGAACAGTTAAGGCATCTAAGAAAGCGTTATCAATTGCAAAAAAGATAGCGCAAAACTATAACAAAATAGCACAGTGGGTTGGTATGCCAGTTGTACCAGACGTTTTTGTAAAATGAAGCTATTAAGGTTTCGCCAATAAATATTTGTAAATTTTATTAAGACTATAAACCAGGAGCATCACCTGAATAAAAACTGATAATTAAATTGCCTCGTAATTATCCACGTTTTTTTTATTCTCAAATCCGCAAAACACAAAAAAATAAAGGTCCATTTTTATTCACACATTAGAACCACGTTTTATTGTTAGAGTTGAAATTGTTCCAAATTATGACAAGGGAGATGCAACTCATAATGGAAAGTATATTTTACTTTTTCTTGACGGTAATCCACCATATACAAATGAACTTAAACGAAGCGACTGAGGCCTTATATAAATGGCTTGACGCACAAATCAAAGCTGGAGAAATAAAACTTCGGACGAATAAAGTTGCAGGCAAATAATTTTCGATTGCAAATCGTGACAAATGAAATATGATTTTGATATATCTGAACGAGAAGTATATCAATTTGAAGAATTATTAAAAACAATGGGACTTGAAATTAAGTCAAACAGTGACCTTGAACGAATTTCATTAACAGTTCTCGAAGCAAATGCAATTCATAGGCAGGAAATAAAGCAAGATATTAACCGAGATGTAAGGTCTATTTTTTCAGATATCGCAGGAATTGTTGATTTTGTAAAAAAGATTTTAAAGCATAGAAATCATCCAGACTTTACTCAATTGATACCTCATTTACAACTTTTGAATAAGGCATCTATTGCAACCCTTACGACAAAAAGTAAAATCTCGGATGATGGGAATAATAAATTATTGGAGCTTTACATTGCATTACTGTGCATGAGCTTCGGAACCGATATTCGGTTGGATAATCCTAATAATTCAAAAGGCGATAATCCATACAACCAAAAAACATAGAAAAAATTCCTTAAAAAAT
>CAZZXW010000233.1:0-5497 GCA_964658095.1 uncultured Parafilimonas sp.
GTTACACTTATGGTATTATCAGTTTTATAAAATTTATTATACCAATAATTGTTATGCTGAATGTTTTGTTTCCAGGTAAATATCATTCCTGCAAAAACAAAAAGTAAAAGAATAGCAACGCCGCGAAGCCAGTTAAAAGCGAATCTTTTTACATACGGCAATAATGAAAAACAAATAACAATGCAGATAAAAAAGCCAGTAAAACATAAAACAATTTTTATACCAGGATGTAAATACCATTGTATAATAATGCCTGCGGTTAATGCAATACAAAGCCGTGCAAAAGGATAACGTTTTAAAGGATTTGCAGCATGAAAAGGCATGCTTAAAAATAGCAACTTTATTATTTATTTGCTAAAATAAGCCTGTATAGATTGTATAAAATGTTGAATTGGATTAAAGCCGGTATGTAACGCAAGGCTCATTACAATTAAAAAGGCAATGCCATATAATGCACCCCATAAATGTGCCGAGTGATTAATACCGCTGCCGCCACGTTTTGCAAGGTATGCTGTAAGAATAAGATAAAGCGGGCCGAAAATAAAACCAGGTATTATTGGTGGAATAATAAAGAAACCAATCTGCTGTTCAGGGTATATAAAAATACCGGCAAACACAACGGCTGAAACTGCGCCTGATGCACCAAGGCTTCTGTAATAATGGTTTGCTTTATTACTGATATATGTTGGTATAAGACAAACTGCAAGTGCAGAAACGTACAGGATGATGTAAAGCAAGGTGCCGCTGTTACCAAATATTTGATTAAACGCACCCTCAACTAACCCACCAAACAAATAAAATGAAAACATATTAAAAGCAAGGTGGCCAAAATCAGCATGAATTAAACCGTTACTAAAAAAGCGATACCACTGTTTTTGTTCTGTAATTGCCGGCGGATAAAAAATCAATTTATTCATTAGTTCCTGGTTACTAAAAGCTATAAAAGAAATAACACAGGTTATGATGATGATAATTATAGTTATGCTGAGTGACATTATAATGTTTTGAATTATTTAAACATGATGATATTTTTCATTGCGCAAAATAGTGCATGCACGATAAAGCTGCTCGGAAAGTATTAAGCGTACAAGCATATGCGGAAAAACGAGCTTTGATAAACTCCAGGTAAAATCAGCGCGTTGCTTTATTTCATCGTTCACGCCATAAGCACCGCCAATTAAAAAAATTATAGAACGGATATTCGCTGATGTTTTTTGTGAAATAAAATTAGCAAGCTCAACTGAAGACAACTGTTTGCCGGTTTCATCAAGCAATACTAAAAATTCATCTTTATTTAATTTATTTAAAATTATTTTAACTTCTTGTTTTTTTAATTCTGTTTCAGAGAATGATGATGCATTTTTTACAGGTGCAATAATTAACCATTTAACCGGGTAATAATTTTTTATGCGATTTGTAAAATCTTCAATAGCAACTTTTAAAGAAGCGTCATGCGGTTTGCCGATACTTAATAATTGAAACTTCATATTCAATACAAATTTTATAAATCTTTTCGCAACCTGTAATTGCCGGTTGCAGATACCTTTGCTTCGCAAAATGAAGTTTAAAAATTTATATTACCTTTTTATTGCTCTGCTGTTTTTTTCGTGCGAAAAAACTATTAATCTTAAAGTAAATAATCAATCACCAGAATTAGTAGTTGATGCAAGTATAGAAAACAGCAATGCACCATTGGTTGTACTGTCAACATCATTAAATTATTTTAGTACTATTACGCCGCAACAATTAGCAGCTTCTTTTGTGCACAATGCAATTATTACAGTTGGTGATAGCAGTAAAACAATTCAGTTAATTGAAAATAATTATACCGATTCAAGCGGTTTAAAATTTTATTATTACACTGTTGATTTTTCTAAACCCGACCAGGTTTTATATGGCAAACTCAATACAAAATATAATTTAAGAATACAACTCGCTGATAGTTCTGTGTACACTTCAACCACAACTATTCCCGCATTACGCAAAACATGCGATTCACTTTGGTGGGTACAGGCACCAAACAATCCTGATACTTCGCGCTGCGTTTTATATGGTTTGTTTCACGATCCCCCGGGTCTTGGTGATTACGTGCGTTATTTTACTAGTGTGGATGGAATGCCTTTTTATCCAGGTTATACTTCTGCTTTTGACGACCAGGTTACAGATGGCACAACATATACATTCCAGATTCCGCAGGGTTATAACAGGAACGATACTTTAAAAGTAAGCAGCGATGATTATGGATTTTTTCATCATGGTGATGATATCATTTTTAAATTTTGTGACATAGATAAAGCCACTTTTGATTTCTGGCGAACATGGGAGTTTGCATATCAATCAAACGGCAATCCTTTTTCATCTCCTGTAAAGGTTACAGGCAACATCAGCAATAATGCACTTGGCGTTTTTTGCGGATATGCTTCGCAGTATTTATCCATCACTATTCCAAAGTAATTGTTGTTTCGTAATTTTGTATGTTGATTAAAAATACAAGCATCATTAATACATGGAAACGCAAGCATCGGAAAAAGTACATTGTTTAATTATTGGTTCAGGGCCTGCAGGATATACTGCGGCAATTTATGCAGCACGTGCAAACATTAAACCTGTTTTATACCAGGGCATACAGCCAGGCGGCCAACTTACTATAACTACAGAAGTTGAAAACTACCCGGGTTATGCAGATGGTGTGCAGGGTCCTGAAATGATGATTGATTTTGAAAAGCAAGCCAAGCGTATGGGCGCTGAAATACATTATGGTATTGCAACGAAAGTTGATTTTACAGGGCCAACGCATAAAGTTTGGATCGATGATGAGAAACTGATTGAAGCAGATGCTGTTATTATTGCAACAGGTGCATCTGCTAAATGGTTAAATATTGAAAGTGAACAGCGTTTAAACGGGTATGGCGTTAGTGCCTGCGCTGTTTGTGATGGATTTTTTTTTCGCAATAAAGAAGTTGCCATTGTGGGTGCTGGTGATACGGCCTGTGAAGAAGCATTGTATCTTTCCAAGCTTTGTTCAACCGTGCATATGCTGGTGCGTAGAGATGAAAACAACATGCGTGCAAGTAAGGTTATGCAGGATAGAGTAAAGCATACATCTAACATAAAAATTTATTGGAACACTGAGACAGTTGAAGTGCTTGGTGAACATAAAGTTGAAGCCGTTAAAGTAAGAGATATAAAAACAAACGAAGAGCAAACAATACCCGTTAATGCCTTTTTTGTTGCAATAGGTCATGAGCCAAACAGTGGAATTTTTAAAAATTGGCTAAATATGGATGAAGCTGGTTATATTAAAACCATTCCAGGTTCAGCTAAAACAAATGTTGATGGCGTATTTGCTGCAGGCGATGTACAGGATAAAATTTACAGGCAGGCTATAACTGCTGCGGGCAGTGGTTGCATGGCTGCCTTAGATGCAGAAAGGTATCTCGGTGAAAAAGAAATGATTTAATTAATTTAATTATGCCGATGTTTAAAGATCGCATTCTTAATAAATTTAAACAGTAACACTTCCTTTAAAAACGCAAGCTGCTGGCCCGCAAAGCCAGATGTTTGAGAAAGATGCATCTCCTGTTCTGTCAAATTCAACCGCAAGATTACCGCCGGGAGTTTTTACATCAACATGATTAAAACCCATATCATTATGTGCATAAACCAATGCTGATGCAGTTACACCTGTACCGCAACTTAATGTTTCATCTTCAACACCACGTTCGTATGTACGTACAGTTATATTACCTTCCTCATCTGATTCAACAAAATTTACGTTGATGCCATTGTTTTTAAAGTGTGAACTATAACGTATCTCTTTACCCTCTTTCACTACATCATAATTCCATATATTACTTACAGATTTTACATAATGTGGCGAGCCGGTATCTAAAATAAAATCATTAAAATCATACTTATCAATATGCTCAACATCTTTCATTTTCAGATCAATCCAGCCATTATCTTCAATAACACCTTTATGCATGCCATCACATGCAATAAAACTGTACTCACGTTTATGCAAGCCGGTATCATAAGCAAACTGAATCATACACCGGCCGCCGTTGCCGCACATGCTGCCTTCGTTACCATCAGCATTATAATAAGTCATTTCAAAATCATAATTCTTGCTTGCGTGCATTAGCATTAAACCATCTGCACCAATGCCAAAACGCCGCTCACAAAGTTTATGCACCTGTTGTTTTGTTAATTCAATTTTATCTGTGCGGTTATCAACAATAATAAAATCATTACCTGTTCCCTGATATTTATAAAATGAAACAAACATTTTTTACTGTTTTAAATTGATGATAGAATTTCCAAAGCTGTTATTATTAATTTATCCATCACAGTGGCTGCATTTTTTGAAAATGTTTTTGTGATCCTGTTTGCTATAACTACACTTAAACTTATACAACGATGATTTAGTAATTTACCCATGCCATACATAGCTGACGTTTCCATTTCAAAATTAGCGATACGATGATTACCATATTTAAAGCTTGTAAAAGTATTAATGAGATCTGGAAAGCGTAAGCCAAGCCTTAAAACTCTGCCTTGCGGCGCATAAAACCCCGGACATGTAATTGTAATGCCATGGCTAAACCCGGTTACAAAATTTTTTAATAAAGCAGTTGATGCGCCGGCAATATAAGGCTGAGAAATTGTATTTGTAAGTTGTGTGTGATTGATAAAATGTTGAAGTATATTTTTTTCTTCTTCATTGTTTTGCGGCACATAATAATTTAAAAGGTTATCAATACCAATTGCATGTGTAGATGCAATATAGCTGTCTACTGGTAATTCGCTTTGTAGCGAGCCGCAGGTTCCAATGCGAATAATATTCAATTGCTGCAACTGCGGCTTTATGGTACGTGAAGCAAGATCAATATTTGCAAGCGCATCCAGTTCATTCATTACAATATCTATGTTATCAGTGCCAATACCTGTTGAAATAACAGTGATTCTTTTTTTACCAAGTAAACCTGTACAAGAAATAAATTCACGGTGTTGCTTCTGTACCTCAATTATGTCAAAATATTTACTTACCTGTTGCACTCGATCCGGATCGCCAACTGTTATAACAAGCGGCGCAAGTTCTCCAGGCAAAAGATTTATATGATATAAAGCACCCCTGCTGTTTAATATCAATTCGCTTTCCTGTATTTCCATAATCAATTCAAAGCTCTTAAAATATAATTTATTTACAAGCTTGTTTGTTTTGCAGGCTTGCGGGCTTTAATTATTTTCGCACCAATGGTTCCGTGGCCGAGTGGCTAGGCAGAGGTCTGCAAAACCTTCTACAGCAGTTCGAATCTGCTCGGAACCTCTACAAATCCTTGCATTATTGCAGGGATTTATTTTTGATATGAAACATTCGCAGTTGGTTGGCATTATTACCGTTATAATTCTTGCAGTAATCTGTTATTTACCCTGGGTCTTTATTGCAGATAAAAACCTTATAATAACAGGCATGCATGCAACCGGAACCATGTTA